>DAIERH010000149.1 GCA_027346925.1 Geobacter sp. | reverse complement strand
ACCGGAATCGTGACAACATTGGCGGGCTCCCCGGCAGGCGCCGGGTCGAGCAACGGCGTCGGATCCGCTGCCAGATTTTACTTCCCCGTCGGCATCACCACCGACGGCACGAGCCTCTATGTCGCGGATACCGACAACGACACGATCCGAATAATAAATTGACGACGACATTCCAGTGACGAAGCCCCCGAAAGCCCATGAATACTCATTTCATGGGCTTTCGGCATTTTGTGGCAGCGGGAGGGAAACATGAGACGGGCGCTGCTGCTCTGTCCGTATGCCGTTTCCGGATCAACCACGACGCCCCGCCGGCAGCCCTGCCGCGGGGCGTCGTGCTGTCCGCACGCGGCTTGTATGTCCGCGTATTTGGGTTATAATTGCGGCGTTGATGCAGCGGTGCGGTCATGGTGAGTACCCGGAACTTTGCACATTACGAAGCGAGGAGCCAACGGTGGCGCGAAAGGGATTCACCCTGTTCATCATCCTTCTCATTCAGTGCGTAACTGTCCGGGCCGACTATTACGATGCGGACAGGGCATATGAAACGGGCGACTATGCTTACGCCTTCAATGAATATAAAAGGCTTGCGGAACGCGGGGATGCCCGTGCCCAGCTGAGAGTCGGCTGGATGTACTATTATGGCGAGGGTGTGGGGCAGGATAATGCCCTGGCCCTGGTTTGGTATCGGAAGGCCGCGGAACAGGGGGATGTGACCTCCATGTTCAACCTTGCGTACGGATACGAACATGGCGAAGGTGTGCGGCGGGATCTGGACGAATCGCGCAGATGGTACGGCAGGGTGGCCGGGCAGAGAGATGCGATGGAACGGTTGGATTTCCAGTGGCTCACAAAGACATTTCTGACCCTGAATGCCGCCCAGGCGCGCGCTGCCGCGGAATGGGCCGAACGGAAAAGGCTTCGCTCCGCAAAGGCGGCCGAAGGAGCGAGAATCGCGGCCGAGGTGCCGCCCGGAACGGCTCCCGCGCCGGTTGAAACGCCACCCGCCCCAGACCCGAGGAAGGGTCACGGGGGGGACGCGCTGTCCCCGGCGGCGCATACTGAGGTCAAGATGTTCCGGGATCCGCGCCTGGAAAGGATTCGCCGGGCCGCGGAGGCTGGAGACGAACATGCACAGGTAACCCTGGGGTGGATTTACAGCAGCGGCAAGGGGGTCCCCGTGGATAAGGCAAAGGCGGCCAGGTGGTATCGGCTGGCCGCCGAGAAGGGCAATCTCAAGGCACAGGTTGCCCTTGGGTGGATGTATTATGACGGCGAGGGGTGTGGGCGCAACCTGGAGGAATCAGCCCTGTGGTATAACAAGGCGGCTGCCCGGGGGGACACGACGGCCAGGCAGATGCTGAAGAAAATTGCCCGCCTCCTGCGCAAAACCTGAATGAAAGGTTGGCCGTAAAACATAAAAATCCAAAGAGCCCTGAGCAGTCATGCCCAGGGCTCTTTGGATTGCACCTGATCCCCGCCAGCCGTCTAGAACCTGATCCCAACCCCGCCGGCCAGGATGTTCAAGGCGTCGTCAAACTGCCGGCGATACTCCACGTTGAGAAACAGCGGGGTCGCGGGGATACCCAGGTCTCCGCCGAGCAGGGCCACCGGCGTGCCCTTGGCACCGCGCTTGTCGTGGAAGACCAGCGCCGCACCCAGGCCGGCGTAGGGACTGAAGACCGGAATCGGCGCGTGGAGCTTGAACAGGGCGGTGATCGGCACCGATTCATCGCGTTTCACGGAACTCACCTTGTCCCGGTCAACCGCCATGTAGGCCGCGGTGGCGCCGATGGAAAACAGCTGGTTGAGGTGCAGGTCGGCGAATGCCTCGGTAAAGGTGCTGCTCTGGCCGGTTACCGCTCCGGCCCGGGCGCCGATACTGATGGAATCGGAGGCTGCGGCGGTTGCGGCCAGGGACAGGGCGATCAAGCAGGTGATGAGGATACGTTTCATGAATGGTCTCCTTTTGGTGTGAGCGGGCGAATCCGCATGTTCTCCCGGTAAAGCCGCATGGCGGGGCAGCGCCTACCGCCCGGCCTCATCGGCCATGGCCCGGATGGCATCGAATACCACCGCGTCGTACTTGTCCCGGCTGATGGCCTGGGCCACGGCCGGGATCTTGAGCAGCGACTTGACCAGGCCGAAGCGCAGGTCGCGGGGGAGCACGGCGATGTAGGCCACCAAGTTCTCTTCCTGCACGGGGGTGAGCTGCGCTGCCGCCTGCAGGGTGGCGGTCAGGTCGCCCATGGTGGCCGCCTGGACGTCGTCCCGCTGGCGCTCGGCCTGCTGCGCCACCTCGGCCCAGGTGTCGAGGATCTCGGCCGCGGTCAGGGGGCGGTGGCGCTGGTCGGCCAGCCAGCGCATGAACACGATGGCCGCCTCGTGGCCGACGATGCCGGCATAGACCTCCATCTCCAGGTCGCCGGGGAAACGGCAGTGCCTGCGCAGGGTGCTGACCATCTCCCAGGCCCGCTCGGTCGGTTCCATCCGCAGGTCCATGGGCGCCCCCTGCTTGGCCAGAAGGGAGCTGTTGGCCCCAAGGAAGCGGCGCACCCCCTCGTCCAGCCCCCGGCCCGCGGCATAGCGCCCCCAGCAGGCAGGGTCGCTCTCCACGTACAGCATCACCATGCGGTCGATCAGGGCCCGGTCCAGGGTGGCCACCTGGTAGCTGCCGTCGGGCGGGTTGATGGTCACCACCACCTTGTGGCGCGCTGCCAGGCGGTGGGTGTGCAGGGCGCGCGGCTCCCCCTCGATGGGCGGCTCCACGAACTGGAAGATGGCCTGCAGGGTGTCCTCCTGCTGGGCGCGGTTCAGCTCGTCGCAGTGCACCACCGTTGGCGGGTCGTTCTCCCCCGGCCACCAGGAAGGGCGCGACCAGTGCATCACCGTGCCTTCGCGGTAGGGGATGCCCACCAGGTCGCCCACCTCCATCTGGCCCAGGCGCAGGGATGCGTAGCGCCAGTTTGCCTCGCGGCAGACCTGGATGATGCCCGCGGTCTTGCCTACCCCGCGGTGGCCCACCACGCAAGGGGTCAGGTCGGTCTTGGCCAGGATCTCGGTCAGGACCAGCTTCATCTGCTCTATGTTCATGATTCCCTCGAACGTGATATCCGGACCGAATGATAGCCGCAAATCCGCTTCCCGGCAAGTGGCGAGGCGCGCCTTTTTTTCGACCGGTCGTGAATCGCCTTATCATGCGCCTCAAAGTATGGTATAGAAAAAGGGCTTTTTAATGTTTTCCGCGCGGAGTGGTCCGCTTGGCGAATGACCCTCTTTCCCGGCCGGCAAGGACGACACATGGATGAGCAGCGGCAGCGCCCGACATACGACCGAAAGGCCATAATCCTGCTGGCGTTCCTCACGGCTGCCGGCCTGGCGGGCAATGTCTGCGCCCTGGGGCTGTTCACCGGCTTCAACTACCTGTTCGGCAGCATCGCGGTGCTGCTGACGGTCTGCCTGTTCGGGCCGTGGTGGGGGCTTCTGGCCGGCCTGGTGGCTTCCTCCTGGACCATTGTCCTGTTCGGACACCCCTACGCCATGACCTGGCTCTGCGCCGAGCCGCTGTTCGTGGCCTGGCTGCTGAAACGGGGCAGGACGCGCAACATCATCCTCTACGATGCCCTGTACTGGGCGTGCCTGGGGGCGCCGCTGGTGTGGTTCTTCTTCCGCCAGGTCATGCAGGCGCCGCTCCTGGGCACCGTGGCGGCCATGCTGATGTACGCGGTGATCGGCATCACCAATGCCCTGGCGGCCAACCTCCTGCTGGCCTATGTCCCGCACCTGACCGCCATCGGCCGGGGAGCGGAGCAGCGCACCATCCCGATCCACAACCTGATCTTCAACCTGATGATGGCCGCCGTGGTCATGCCGGCCCTGGTGGTCATGATCATCCACGGCAAGGACGCCGAGCGCCACTATCTCCAGGACCTGTATGCCGGCATGGAGGAGAGTTCGCGGGCAGTCCTGTACGAGACCAGGCTGAGCCTGCAGAAACAGATGTTCGCCCTGTCCGATCTGGAGAAGCAGAGTGACGGGTTCGACCTGGCGGCGGGCGGGACGACCCGGGCGCTGCTGCAACATGCCGTCGAGCAGGTCCGCGCGGCAAACCCCGACCTGTTTCTGGTCTACATCGGTACTGCCGGCGGCCGTTCCGTGGCCTACGCACCGGCCCGGAACGAGCGCGGCGAGTCAGCCATCGGCCTGGATTTCAGCGACCGGCCCTATTTCAAGGCCATCAGCCAAACCCATAAGCCCCGCGTCAGCGATGTCTTCATCAGCCGTGGCGCCGCGGTCACTCCGGGCATCGCGCTGGCCTTTCCCTTCATGTCAGGGAAGGAATTCAGGGGCTATGCCGCCGCCGTCGTCCGGCTCTCCTTTTTCGCGGACCTGTTGGCCGCCACGCGCATCAAGCTCCATCACCACGTGAGCCTGGTGGACAACACCAACCGGGTCATCACCAGCACCGACAGCAGGTATGTATCCATGCAGCCGTTCGATCCCTGTCCGGACGGGACCATGACCCCGGTCACCGGCAGCATCCAGCGCTGCATGCCGGGTACCGCCTCGCCGCTGCCGCTCTGGCAGCGCGTCCAGCAGTCGCGCTACATCCTCAGGACGCCGGTGGGCAACGATATCCCCTGGAACATGACGGTGGAAACCCCCTTTGCCCCGTATCAGGAACTGCTGTTCAGGGACCATATCAAATCACTGCTGATCCTGCTGGTGCTGAACATGCTGGCACTGACGGTATCGGTCGCCATATCGCGCCGCCTGGTGGCCCCCTTGCGCCTGCTTTCCCAGGTCACCAGCGATCTGCCCGAACGGCTGCTGCACGAAAAGGTGGTTGCCTGGCCGGAGAGCATGGTGAGCGAGATCGATCACCTGATCGGCAATTTCCGGGCCATGGCCATTGCCCTGGGCCAGAAGTTCCAGGAGATCAGCTTCGACAAGGAAACCCTGGAGCAGCGCGTGGAGGAGCGGACCCGGGAGCTGACCTGGATCAACGAGGAACTGAAGCAGGAGATCGCCGAGCATACCGTGACCGAACAGCAGCGCGACCGCCTGATGAACGAACTGGAACTGAAGAACAAGGAGCTTGAGGGGATCATCTACGTGGCGTCCCACGATCTGCGCTCGCCCCTGGTGAATGTGCAGGGGTTCAGTCGCAAGCTGGTCAAAAACTGCGCCGAGCTGGAGCGGATCATCGACGGCCTCGGCCTGGAGGAACGGCAGCGGGCGCTGTTCGAGCCGTTCCTCAGGGAGAGCATCCCCAAATCCCTCGGTTTCATCACCGGCAGCGCGGAACGTATGGACGGCCTGCTGAACGGCTTGCTGCGGCTGTCGCGGCTGGGGAGGGCCGCCCTTTGCTTCGAAAAGCTTGACATGGACGCAATCTTAGCGAAAATAGTCTCATCCATGACGTACCAGATTGAATCCACCGGCAGCGTGGTTGAACTTGGACATCTGGCACCGTGTCTGGCCGACGCCATGCAGGTTACCCAAATTTTCAGCAATCTTCTGGACAATGCCGTCAAATACCGTTCCCCGCTTCGCCCCCTGCGTGTCCGCGTCTTCAGCGAGGAGACAGGCCTTGGGGTATGCTACTGTGTCGAGGACAACGGGATCGGCATCCCGCCCGATCAGCAGGACAAGATCTGGGAGATATTCCATCGTCTCAATCCCCAGGAGAGCCAGGGGGAAGGGCTGGGACTGACGACGGCGCGGCGGATCGTAGACCGCCTGGGGGGCTCCATCCGGGTCGAATCCTCGCCGGACAACGGCAGCCGTTTCCATGTGGTGCTGCCGCGAGCGCCGGAGGATGATCGGGTGCAGGGGGAGAAGGGGGAGGGGCAGCCATGAAATCCGGCTCCAAAAAGGAAGTCACCATCCTGATCGCCGAGGACGACGACGGCCACGCCGAGTTGATCAGGGACAACCTGCACGAGGC
>DAIERH010000148.1 GCA_027346925.1 Geobacter sp. | reverse complement strand
GCGCCGATCAGGAAAAAGCCGATGTAGTAGTCCTCGTCCTTGCGGATCTTGTGCAGGGGCAGGGATTTGGTTCGGCCGCTCTCGCCCACGAAGCTGGTGATCTCGCCGTCCGAATCACAGGTGATGTCGGCGATGGACGCCATGACGTCCGGCTTCTGGTTGAGCCGTTGCAAGGGCATGATCGGGAAGAGTTGGTCGATGGCCCAGGAGTCGGGGATGGACTGGAAAAGGGAAAAGTTGGCGAAGTAGGTCTGGCGCAGGGCCAGCTGGAAATTCTGCAACTCCTCGGGAATCGGCTTGATCTTCTCCACGATGCTGTTGATCTTCCGGATGATCTTGGCGTAGAGCCACTCGGCGATGGCCCGGTCGTTGAGGGTCAGATACCCCAGGTTGAACAGGCTGACCGCCTCGTTGATCAGTTGCAGGGTATCGTGGTAATCCTCCCGCAGGGAGTAACGGTCGATGCTCTTGTAGATGTCCATGAGCTTCTTGACCGTGGGCGCCAGCTTCTCGGACTGGGCAAGGATCTCCTCGAAGTCGGGCATCAGGTTCTGGGTGTTGGTGTTGAGGACGTTGGTGACCAGCACCGAGTAGTGGGCCACGGTGGCGCGGCCAGATTCGGAGATGATGTTGGGGCACTCCACCCCGGCCTCGTCGCAGATGTTCTTGATCTGGTAGATGACGTCGTTGGCATACTCCTCCACCGTATAATTGACGCTGGAGAAATAGCTCGACTTGGAACCGTCGTAATCGACCCCCAGGCCGCCGCCGATGTCCATATACTCTATGCCGACCCCCAACTTCTTCATCTCGGTGTAGATGCGGGCCCCCTCGATCAAGGCGGTCTTGATCTTGTCGATCTTGGTGATCTGGCTGCCGATATGGAAGTGCAGCAGCTTGACGCTGTCGATCAACTCCTGTTCCTCCAGCATGCGGATGGCCGCGATGATCTCGGACATGCGCAGGCCGAACTTGGCGTCCTCGCCGCCTGAGGTGGCCCACTTGCCGGTTCCCTTGGACGACAGCTTGACCCTGATGCCCAGCTTGGGCCGGATGCCGGTCTTTTTCGACAGGGAGATGATCTTTTCCAGTTCGAAGAGCTTCTCCACCACCAGGGTGATGTCGTAGCCGATCTTGGTGGCATAGAGCACGGTCTCGATGTATTCGGCATCCTTGTAGCCGTTGCAGATGATCGGCAGGCCATTGCCGGTGGAGATGGAAATGGCCGCCACCAGTTCCGGTTTGGAGCCGACCTCCAGGCCGATGTTGTAGCGCTTGCCGAAGCTGGCGATGGCCTCCACCACCTGGCGCTGCTGGTTGACCTTGATGGGAAAGAAGGTCTGGTACTTGGCGGGATAGTCGTTTTCCTGGATGGCACTCTTGAAGACCCGGTTGATGGAGGCGATCCGCCCCTGGAGGACGTCCATGAAGCGCAACAGGATGGGGGGCTTGATCTTGCGTTTGATCAGATCGTCCACCAGGACGCGCAGATCGATGGATTGCTTGGAGGTGGAGGAGGGATGGACGCAGATGTTCCCCTTCTTGTTGATCGAGAACAAGTCGGCACCCCAGTTGTCCAGGTTGTAGATCTTGGCGGAGTCGTTTATTGCCCAGCGTTCCATAGTCGGCTCTCCGGAGTACGAAATTGTCTGCTATATCCAGGTGTCCCCAGCGGTCTTACCGTGTGTTGAGCCGGTCAGGGGGATAGATGCATGACCCACAACTATGCAAAAGACTGGAAAATATCCTGCAATCCCGCCCCCGTGTCAATCGTTTTTTCCGCATCGGAGTGTTACAATGTCGTCAACCTTGACAACAGCACCAGGAATGGTTACATCATCTAGGTATATTTGAAGAGGCTGTCTCGGTAGCACATTTCCATTGACGGGTGTCGCTATGCCACGCTTTTCAGGCAGGAAGCCGTACCATCGGGAGATATTCAGCCGGCAGGTCGGCGAGATCAGGAGCCTGCTGCATTCCCTTGAAATGCGGGACGGGCTGGACGAGGCGGAGAACCGGCCTCTGATCGATATCTATGAAACCGGTGACGGCATCATCCTGGAGTTCGATCTGCCCGGTTTCCGGCTGGAGGACATCAGTCTGCGGGTGAGCGGCTTCACCCTCGTGCTGGAGGCATTCAAGCCACGGGAACAGAACGAGGGCTGTTTTATTTGCGTGGAGCGGAGCTACGGCCATTTTCATCACGCCGTGCATATCCCCGGCAATATCGATTCCCGTGCCATTACCGCCCAGTACCGGCGGGGCGTGTTGCGGGTGGTATGCCCGAAAACAGGTGACCGGCAGGTTCCCATAAAGGAGATTGACGATTGAGTGACCAGGAAAACAATACGGAAAAACAGGAATCGGAAGAGCTGAAGATTCCCGATGTACTGCCGCTGTTGCCGGTGCGGGACGTGGTGGTCTATCCCTTCATGATCATCCCGCTCTTTGTGGGGAGGGAGATGTCGGTCAAGGCGGTTGACAGCGCCCTGGCCGGGGATCGCATGATCCTCCTGGCCACCCAGCACGAGATCAGCGAGGAAGACCCGGCGCCGGACAAGATCTACGAGGTCGGCACCGTGGCCATGATCATGCGCATGCTCAAGCTGCCCGACGGCCGGGTCAAGATCCTGGTCCAGGGGCTGACCAAGGCGCGCATCACCGAGTTTGTCGCCGAAAAGCCGTTTTATTCGGTGCGGATCGAACGGATGACGGACCTTCCCCTGGTGGACATCTCCCTGGAAACCGAGGCCCTGATCCGCACCGTGCGGGAGCAGTTGGCCAAGGTGATCGAGTTGGGCAAGCAGATCTCGCCCGAGGTGATGGTCATCCTGGAAAACATCCAGGACGCCGGCAGCATGGCCGACCTGATCGCCAGCAACCTGGGGCTCAAGGTTGCCGATGCCCAGCAGCTACTGGAGATGAACGACCCCGTCGCGCGCCTGACCAAGGTCAACGAGTTCCTCAACCGCGAGGTGGAACTGCTCAGCGTCCAGGCCAAGATCCAGAGCGCGGCCCGTGAGGAAATGGGCAAGAACCAGCGTGAATACTACCTGCGCGAGCAGTTGCGGGCCATCCAGAGCGAGTTGGGCGACGGCGAAGGCAAGGAGGAGATGGTCGAGATCAGGAAGGCCATCGAGGCCGCCAAGATGCCGGAGAATGTCCAGAAGGAGGCCCTCAAGCAACTGGGCCGCCTGGAAAACATGCACCCGGACGCCGGAGAGGCGGGCATCATCCGCACCTACCTTGACTGGCTGGTGGAAATCCCCTGGAGCAAGGCCTCCCGCGACAGCCTTGACATTGCCCGGGCCGAGAAGATCCTTAACGACGACCATTATTACCTGGACAAGATCAAGGAACGCATCCTGGAGTTCCTGGCGGTGCGCAAGCTGAAGAAGAAGATGAAGGGGCCGATCCTTTGTTTCGTCGGTCCTCCCGGCGTGGGCAAGACCTCCCTGGGCAAGTCCATCGCCCGGGCCATGGGGCGCAAGTTCGTGCGCATCTCCCTGGGGGGCGTGCGGGACGAGGCCGAGATCCGCGGCCACCGCCGCACCTACATCGGCGCCCTGCCGGGGCGCATCATCCAGGGGATGAAGCAGGCCGGCACCAACAACCCGGTCTTCATGCTGGATGAACTGGACAAACTGGGCTACGACTTCAAGGGGGACCCCTCCTCGGCCCTGCTGGAGGTGCTGGACCCGGAGCAGAACCACTCCTTCTCCGACCACTACATCAACCTCCCCTTCAACCTGTCCAACGTGATGTTCATCGCCACGGCCAACCAGATCGATCCGGTGCCGTCGGCCCTGCGGGACCGCATGGAGGTGATCAACCTTTCCGGGTACACCGAGGAGGAAAAGCTGGAGATCGCCCGGCGCTACCTGGTGCCGCGCCAGATGACCGAAAACGGTCTCAAGGCGAAGCACATCAGCTTCGATGACGACGCCATCCGCGAGATCATCGCCAAGTACACCCGCGAGGCCGGCCTGCGTAACCTGGAGCGGGAGATCGGCAAGGTCTGCCGCAAGGTGGCCCGCAAGGTGGCCGAGGGGAATAAACGCATCGTCAAGGTAACGGCCAAAAACGTGAACAGCTTTCTGGGCGCGCCCAAGTACCTGCGGGAGGAAGACCTGGACAAAAACGAGGTCGGCGTGGTCAACGGCCTGGCCTGGACGCCGGTGGGGGGCGAGATACTGCACATCGAGGCCACCCTGATGCAGGGCAAGAGCGGCCTGACCCTGACCGGCCAGTTGGGCGACGTCATGAAGGAGTCGGTCCAGGCGGCCCATTCCTATATCCGCGCCCATGCCGCGGAGTTGTTCATCAAGCCGGAGTTCTTCCAGGACCATGAGATCCATGTTCATGTCCCGGCCGGTGCCATCCCCAAGGATGGCCCCTCGGCAGGTGTTGCCATGACCACGGCCCTGGTATCCGTCATTGCCCGCATCCCGGTGAAAAAGGACGTGGCCATGACCGGCGAGGTGACCCTGCGCGGCAAGGTGCTCCCCATCGGCGGCCTCAAGGAGAAGATCCTGGCCGCGGTCCGCGCCGAGATGAAGACGGTCATCATCCCGTTCCAGAACAAGAAGGACCTGGAGGATATCCCGGCCGAGATCCTCAAGAAGGTCAAGATCGTGCCGGTACAGGAGGTGGGCGAGGTGCTCAGGCTGGCCCTGGAGAAGTACCCCCCTCCCGCGCCCAGGAAGGAGCCGGCGAAGCGGGCCGCAGCCCAAGCCCCCAAGGCGAATCGCAAGGGCGCCGGGGCCGAGGCCAGGGGGTGAAGCTCGGAGATCTGGGCGAATTCGGCCTGATCTCCCGCATTGCCGCCAATGTCGCCGGCGGTAACGGCGTCATTACCGGCATCGGCGATGACGCCGCCGTCACGGCCCTCACCCCCGGCATGCAGCTTCTCACCTCCACCGACATGCTGCTGGAGGACGTGCATTTCCGGCTGTCCTGGCACGACCCGTACCGCCTGGGACGCAAGTCCCTGGCGGTCAATATCTCCGACATCGCCGCCATGGGGGGCATCCCCCTCTGGGCAACGCTTTCATTGGCGGTTCCCGCCAATCTTCCCCTTGATTTTCTCGATGAATTCACCCGCGGTTTTCTCTCCATGGCACGGGAGCACGGCGTCACCCTGATCGGCGGCGATACCTGCTCCTCGCGGAACGGCCTGATCATCTCCGTCACCATCATGGGAGAGCAGCACCCGGAGCTGATCGTGCGGCGCTCGGGCGCCCGGTCCGGCGACGAGATATGGGTTACCGGCACCCTGGGGGACGCGGCCCAGGGGCTGGCGCTGCTGGAGGGCACAATTACCCCCTCCCGTCAAGGGAGGGGGGGCGTTTCCGGTGAAGCCTGTGACGCTGCGGAGCAATTCCTCCTCTCCCGCCTGCTGGACCCGACCCCACGTGCGGCGGCTGGCCGCAGCCTGGCCGAGGCGGGCCTGGTCAGTGCCATGATCGACATCAGCGACGGGCTTGTGGCCGATTTCGAGCATATTGCCGAGCTGTCCGGTGTGGGCGGCACGATCCGTCTCGATGCGGTGCCACTCTCCCCTGCCTTCCGTAGCGTTGCCTCCGTGCTCCCCACGTCTCCCTACCAGCATGCCCTTACCGGCGGCGAGGATTATGAACTGGCCTTCACCGCTCCGCCCGCCAACCATGAAAAAATTGTCAAGCTTATGAAAAAGTGTGGCATTGATGGCGTGCCTGTTGGTATAGTAACGAGCCTGCCGGGGGTGCGTGTCGTAGCCCCCGACGGTACGGAATACATCCCCCAAAGCCACGGTTTCACCCATTTCACATAATCATCCGAAAGGAACAGTCAATGCAGTCAGTCATCCCAGCACCCCAGGCCCGGCTCTGCGCCGACGCCATCCGTTTTCTCGCCGTCGATGCGGTGGAAAAGGCCAATTCCGGCCATCCCGGCCTTCCCATGGGGGCGGCC
>DAIERH010000147.1 GCA_027346925.1 Geobacter sp. | reverse complement strand
AGCCGCCGAGCTTGGCGGCGGCGTCTATCGCCTCTTCCGTGGTGAAGGCCGGGAAGCCGCGCGGAACCGGGGCGCCGAAGCTCTTGAGGACGGCTTTGCCTTGGTATTCGTGGATGTTCATGTGAGTCTCCTTGTTCCGTTACACCGGAAAAATATGCTCTGCTGCCGTAGAGATATGCGTCGAGTCGTCCGGGAAATCCGCCGCCGAGCAAAATCCGGACGCGTTTTTTAGTTATAGTAAATTTTTTTATTTTTACTAGCACTAATTGGCGGCCAAATCAAACCAAAATTTCACTTTTTTTGAAAATAAATTTCGCCCTGCAACACAAATGGTCACTTTTTCGAACAAATAACCGCGAAACCAATGGCTCCGACATTGACTCCCCGCAAATCCATGGTATACGTTTACGGCTGCATGCGTACGCCGAACCTTTGTTAACGACATTTTTACTCTCAGCAAAAATGGAGAACACGATGAACATTCACGAGTACCAGGCCAAGGAGATTTTCAGCGCATTCGGTATCCCGGTGCCGCGCAGCCGTGTCGCCCTGACCGCCGACCAGGTGGAGCGCGCCGCCAAGGAGATGGGCGGTCATTGCGTCGTCAAGGCCCAGATCTATGCCGGCGGCCGCGGCAAGGCGGGCGGGGTCAAGGTGGTCCACCACCCCGAACAGGCCAACGACGTGGCCAAGGAGCTGTTCGGCAAGAAACTGGTCACAAGCCAGACCGGTCCGGAAGGACTCAAGGTACGCCGCATCCTGGTGGAGGAGGCGGTCGAGATCGCCCGGGAGTTTTACGTCTCCATCACCCTTGACCGCCAAACCTCCCGCTATTGCCTGATAGCTTCGGCCGAAGGAGGGGTTGAGATCGAGGAGGTGGCCAGGAAGACCCCGGAAAAGATCCATGTGCTGACCATCGACCCCTTCACCGGCCTGCGCCCCTACCAGGCGCGCAAGGTCGCCCTGGCCCTGGGACTGACCGGTGTGGTCTGCGAGGACTGCGTTGAGCTGCTGCTCAACCTGTACAAGTGCTGCGTGGATAAGGACTGTTTCCTGGTGGAGATCAACCCGCTAGTAGTCACCAAGGCGGGCTGGCTGTTGGCCATGGACGGCAAGATGGCCTTTGACGACAATGCCGTCTACCGCCACCGCGAATACCCGGACATGATGGACTACTCCCAGCTCGATACGCTGGAGATCAACGCCGGCAAGTACGACCTGGCCTATATCAAGCTCTCAGGCAACATCGGCTGCATGGTCAACGGCGCCGGCCTGGCCATGGCCACCCTGGATGTGCTCAAGGAATTCGGCGGCGAACCGGCCAACTTCCTGGACGTGGGGGGGGGAGCCACCCGCGAGAAGGTGGCCGAGGCGTTCAAGATCATCCTGGAGGATTCGGATGTCAAGGCGGTGTTCGTCAACATCTTCGGCGGCATCATGCGCTGCGACGTGATCGCCCAGGGGATCATCGAGGCCGCCTCCGGGGTGCACTGCGCCCTCCCCATCGTGGTGCGCATGGACGGCAGCAACGTGGAGGAGGGCAAACGGCTGCTGCTGGAATCCGGCCTGAATGTCCAGGTGGGCGAGACCCTGGGGGACGGCGCCCGCAAGATCGTCAAAATGCTGGGACAGGAGGGTAAATAGGTCATGTCCATTCTGATCGATAAGAGTTCGAGGATCGTCGTACAGGGAATCACCGGCCGCAGCGGCCTGTTCCACACCCAGCAGTGCCGCGCCTACGGCACCAACATCGTGGCCGGCGTCACCCCCGGCAAGGGGGGCATCCACATCGACGGCATCCCGGTCTTCAACACCGTGGAAGAGGCGGTGCGCTACACCAGCGCCACCGTCTCCATGATCTTCGTGCCGCCTCCGGGCGCGGCCGATGCCATCCTGGAGGCGTGCGACGCGGGGCTCGACCTGGCGGTCTGCATCACCGAGGGAATCCCGGTGCGCGACATGGTGCTGGCCCGCGCCGTCCAGGAGAAGAGCAGGACCAGGCTGGTCGGCCCCAACTGCCCCGGCGTGATCACCCCGGGCCAGTGCAAGCTGGGGATCATGCCCGGCTACATCCACAAGCCGGGCAAGATCGGCGTGATCTCCCGCTCCGGCACCCTGACCTACGAGGCGGTCAAGCAACTGACCGACATAGGCCTGGGCCAGTCCACCTGCGTCGGCATCGGCGGCGACCCGATCATCGGCATGAAGTTCATCGACGTCCTGGAGTTGTTCAACAACGACCCCCAGACCGAGGCGGTGTTCATGATCGGCGAGATCGGCGGCGGTGCCGAGGAGGAGGCGGCCCACTGGATCAAGGGCAACATGGAAAAGCCGGTGGCGGCCTTCATCGCCGGGGTGACGGCCCCGACCGGCAAACGCATGGGCCATGCCGGCGCCATCATCACCGGCGGCAAGGGCAAGGCCGAGGACAAGATCCGCACCCTCCAGGAGTGCGGCGTCACCGTGGCCACCAGCCCGACCCGCATGGGCGACGCCATGGTGGAAGCGCTGAATGCGGCCGGCAGGCACACCCCGAAGACGGCGGCAAAACCGGCGGCGAAAAAGGCAAAAAAATAACGCCGACACATAGCGTCTGAAAACAAGGCCCCGCCTCCCACATGGGAAGCGGGGTTGTTTTTAACCCTACCCCTTTAAGAAACCTAACTCCCAGGGAGAAGAGGCCTGTGCCTTTGTGGGACTATCAGAAATGTACCTCGAAGGTGGCGTAGATGTCCTGTGCATACTTCATGGGTGCCAGGAGCATCAGGTCGGTTGCCTTGATGTCGGAGATCTTGACCGGAGCGCCGACCCAGTTGTTGCTGTTAGTGTACTCGAAGTCATAGTACTGGTATCCGAGCCTGAAAAAGGCCTTGGAGAAATAGGAGGAGATCGGTTTCAGGTCGAGTTCCTGGATGATGTACGGCTCATATACATTGCCGCGGGTGCCGAGCTTGCTGGTCCACATGTCGTCTCCCGCTGGAGCCATGGTTACCCAGTTCTTGGTGCCATGATTGAACTCGAAGCCGAGCTTGGTCTTAGAGGGGAGATCGTAGCGGATGCCGGTGTAAAATCCAAAACCGGTCTTGTCCGAGGGGGCTTCCTGGGCGAAAAACGAGCCCGTCAGCATCCCCTGGAACCCGGCATTCTGGGAGACGTTCCCGCCGGGGTGGGAGACGTTCATGGCAACGTCGCCGAATATGTTGAGGTTGCCCGGGCCGACGTTCTTGAGGGTGCTCAAGGCGCCGACGCCATACCAGTCCATATTGCCGAGGTGGGTGGAAGGAGCGGTGTTGCCGAAAACGGTGTTCTGCATGACCGGGAAGTCGAACAAATTCCAGGCGCGGTCCCACTGAAACCATACCCGAAGCGGATCGGTATCGATGGGGAGGATTGCGACTCCCAGAAACTCGGCATTCTTGATGCTGTTGGTGGGGGTCTGGATGCCACTGTCGAAGCCACGGCCGTAGCAGACCTTGGCATAGGCGCCGGGCAGCATCTCGATGTCCGGAGCCCAGCCGATGGTCGCGCCGTCAAAGGCATAGTCGATCAGCATCGCCGGAGTGCCGCCGTTGCCGGGGCGCTCGTTGTTGAGCCTCAGGTTGCTGGGGGCGCCGTTGGTCGAGGGGCGGCGGCCAACCGAGAACCAGATCGGCTGGTCGGCGATATTGCTCCAGGTGGCATAGGCGCGGTCCACGTTCAGCAGGCTGCTGGAAGGGACGTGGCTGAGGGTGCCGTCGAACACGCCCACGCGGTCGGCGAAGTAGTTGCCCACAACCTGGGAATCGTCCTGGGAGCCGAAGGTCTTGTACATGAGCAGTCTGGCATTGACGGTCACGTCCTGGGTCGCCTTGGCATGCAGGTCGAGGCCGAACATATTGGTCATAAGTGTCGGTTGTTGGGGTTTGTAGGCCGGGATTGTGGAAAGGTTACCGCTGTTTTGGCCGAGGAAGCCCTGCATCATGGCCTGGAACAAAACGGCTCGTTGCGCTGGTGTAAAACCACTCATCGCCTGCTGGAGCGTCGTTGTGCCCGGGGTGCCCGTGGGTAGCAGGGCCATCAGGCCGGGGATGCTCTGCACCTGCATCTTGAACACGGTGGGCATCACATGAGCGGTCAATGTAGTGAGTATGGCCTGCTGTTGGGACGTAAGGGCCGTATTCTGCAACGTGTAGGTGCCGTTCATGACCTTTGGGATAAGTGTTGGCAATGTTGCGGCCATGGCCTGCGGCATGTACTGGTTGAGGATGGTGTTGAATTGGGCCGGGGTGAACAGATTGCCCGACTGGCCCTGCATGATGAACTGGGTAGCGGTGGGGCTGGCAGATCCCCCGATGGTGGACCCCGCTATACCCGTTGGGCCGGTAAATCCTCCCACGAGGTTCGTCATGGTACCGATGGCGTCGGAGTAGGGCACCGTGCTGCCGTGCAGCGAATCGAGCCGGAAGCGGTATTCGCCGCCGATGGTCAGCCACTTGCCGAGCGACTTGTCCTCGTCCCTCTTGACCTGCCCCTTCAGGCTATCAACCTCCTTGGATAGCCTGTCGATCTTCTGCTGCAGGTCGTCCTCCGTGGCCCATGACGCAATCGGAAGGGATATCCCCACCACGAACGCCGCAAGCACCAGCTTCAATACGCCCTTTTTCATTGACTCCTCCTTTGTTGGGGGTTGATGCCTGATAGTTCAACAAAGGATGAAGGGGTTCAATTGATATGCGACGGATGGAAGAATGTGACGATGAACGGTAGAGAGAAGAGATGAACTGCGACTACATCTGCCTGAACAGATGGGAGAAGGCGCGGCTGACGGAGAGGATTTCCCCCGAACCGGTCAGATGGACGTCATAGCTGCCGGTCAGGGAGCGCGTTACCACGTCGATTTTCGTGACGTTGACAAGGGTCCCCCGGTGGATTTGCCAGAACTGGTCGGGAGAAAGTTCGTCGGCAAGCTCCTTTATGCTCTTTTTAATCAGGAATTCCTCCGCCCCGCTCCTGACGGTGGTGTACTTGTCCGCCGACTTGAAGTAGTCGACCTCCTGCACCGATAGGAGCCTGATCTTGTCCCTGTGCCTGACTTTTATCCACTGCAGGTATTCACGCTGTCCACCGGATTGTACGGAAAAGGCCAGTCTGGCGAGTATGTCGTCCAACTGCCGCAGAGCGGGCGAAGAAGCCGGCAGTCTTGCCTTCAACCTGGCGACCATCTTTTCCAGTCTGCCGTCGCTCGGCGGCTTCAGCAGATAATCCACCCCTCCGGCCTCAAAGGCCTCTATGGCGAACTTGTCGTACGCAGTGATAAAGACGGGAAGGCATCCTTCGGGAAGTCTTCCGGCAACCTCGATCCCGGAAAGCCCGGGCATCTTTATGTCCAAAAATGCGATCTCCGGACGCACCCTGTGTGCCAGCTCCACGGCCTCCACACCGTTACCGGCCTCACAGGAGATGGTCATCTCCGGCCACAAGAGGGACAATTTTCTCTTCAGAAACTCCCGCAGTGCCGTTTCGTCATCGGCAATCATTGCCTTGACGGTTTTCATAGCGAGGTCTCCAACACTGCCCGGACGCCGCACGGGACATTCTCCTCAAGGATCAGTCGCCCTTTCGCCTGAGAGGACATCCGGATTCTCCTCCGGACGTTTTCCAGTCCGACGCCGTTGCCCTTGGCGCTTTCGGTTATTCCTCTGCCCGAATCGGCGACGATGATCCTCACGACATCCTCATCCATCTCCCCTTTGATGGTTATGCTCCCCCCCTCTATTCGTGGCTCCAGCCCGTGTTTGATGGAATTCTCCACCAACGGCTGTATCAGCAGGGGAGGGATCTTTTTGACCAGAAGAGAGTGAGGCATATCGATGTGATAATCCAATCGGTCGCCCATGCGCAGTTTCTGGATGTCCAGGTAGTTTCTGATCAACTCCATCTCCTGGGAAAGGGGGACAACGGGGTCTCTCGCAATATGGAGTCCCCCCCTCAGAAAGCTGCAGA
>DAIERH010000146.1 GCA_027346925.1 Geobacter sp. | reverse complement strand
TCCGATTCAGGCCTCACATCGGGCCTATCCTTGTCCATGGGTTGCCTCCTCAATTTTCGCATTTGCGTAGAGTCTCAACATGCTGTAGCGTCTTACCCGTTTATTCATTCAATCCTCCTCATCCCGTTCCCGTCTTTTTTATTTTTGCTCACATCAATTTCCCTCCTTTCTTTCCTTCTTATTTCCAGCCGGCATTCGGGCAGTTCAAGTGGCGATGTGTTACGAAGTCGTAACCGGCCATGCCATTTGGCCAAAAGCCGGTTCCGTCCGTATGGGGGCCGGCATTCGGCCGGCATCACCTGATGAGCCTTTCTGCAGGGATTATCAGGTATGGACACCTGCGGGATCCGACACCGGCGCTGTCGTTTGCCGTCATTTCAAAAGTAGTAATTACAAGATGCCTGCCAACAATGGAGAACTACCTATACGGCCGACAATTTTGCCACTTGAATCCATGACGCCGTAATGCCGGAGCGCCTGGAAGAGCCAGGGCCACAACGCCGCCGGAGCTTCGGCAACAGTTTGATCAGGTGGTCCTCCGCAGAGAAGCCGCATTCCCCGAAGAGGCCCATGGCAGAGGCCTTTCAGGCAAGCGCAGGCATGGAGGCGTCACGATTCTGATGTCAGTTTTTGCTTTCGTCGCTGAAACCGGGAAGGAATATGTACGGGAAAGATGCGGCGGGATATCCGGAGGCTGGCACGCACTGCCGGGATAGTCGTCGGGGAATGCAGCCTTATTTTTTCATCTCAGTGACGGCGCCTGTCCGGCCCAGCTTCTCCCAGAGCACCTTGCGGGAGATGCCCAACAGGGCCGCGGCCTGGGTCTTGCTGCCCTTGGCCGCCTTCACTACCTTCTCGATGTAACGGGACTCGAACTCGGCCACGGCTTCCCGGAGCGGCTTCTCCACCGTAAAGGTCTCGAACAGGTTGCCGATATACGCGGAGTCCCTCATATGTGCGGGGAGATGGGCCGGCTTGATCTTTTCACCGGGATAGAGCAGGGACAGATGTTCAATGATGTTGCGCAGTTCTCGGATATTTCCGGGAAAACGGTAGTGGGCGAAAATCTCCATGACC
Source organism: Geobacter sp. (assembly GCA_027346925.1). Taxonomy (GTDB): domain Bacteria; phylum Desulfobacterota; class Desulfuromonadia; order Geobacterales; family Pseudopelobacteraceae; genus JACPFJ01. The sequence goes on along the minus strand of DAIERH010000146.1, from coordinate 4,907 downwards.
TGCGGAGAAAGGGTGATGGGGCCGTTATCCGGAGCGAAGCGTTTCTGGAACCAGGCCGTGAGCAGGGGGATGTCCTCGCGGCGTTCCCGCAGAGGCGGGAGGGCAAGGGAAATGATGTTGAGACGGTAGTAGAGGTCCTCGCGGAACATGCGCTCCTCTGCCAGCAGGCGCAAATCCTTGTTAGAGGCGGCGATCAACCTGAAACGGGAGCGCAGTTGCCGCGAGCCTCCGACCCGGTAAAAGCTGCCGTCCTCAAGGACACGCAGCAACTTCCCCTGGACCTGAAGCGGGATCTCGGAAATCTCGTCCAGGAGCAGGGTCCCGCCGTCCGCTGCCTCGACGTAGCCGATCCTCTGCCGGACGGCATCGGTATAGGCCCCCTGCTCGGCGCCGAAGAGCTCGCTCTCGAAGAGTGAATCCGGGATGGCAGCACAGTTGACCTTGATGAAAGGCTTGGCGCTTCTGCTGCTTTTGACCTGGATGAAGCTGGCCAGGACCTCCTTGCCGGTACCGGACTCGCCGCACAGGAGCACGGTGGCGTCGGTCGCGGACGCGGACTCCGCCATGGAGATCACCCGTCGCATGGCCGGACTGCGGGTGATCGGCGCCACGTCGCCGCCGGAAAGTGTCTCGACCCGTTTCAGCATCTCCTGGAACTCGATCACGCGCTGGATCTTGAGGAAGACCAGTTCGAGATGAAACGGCTTGGTGATGAAGTCGAAGGCGCCGATCTTCATGGCCTCCACGGCGTTCTCAATGGTGGCATGGCCGGTCATGACCAGCACCTTGCAGTGGGGGTGGCGCAGGATGATTTCATGCATAATGTCCAGCCCGCTGGCGTCGGGCAGGTGCAGGTCCTCCAGCAGCAGGTCAAAGCTCTCCTCCGCAGAGGCGGCCAGGGCCTCGGCACCGTCCATGGCGACCCGCACGCTGTACCCCTCGCCTTCCAGGGCGTATTGCAGCGGCTGCCAGAGCAGCGGGTCGTCTTCCACAATCAGGATCTTGATCATATGCTCGGTGATTCCTCGTTATCCAGCGGGATGCGGACGGAGAAGACCGTCTCCCCCGGCTTGCTTGCCACGCCGATGGTGCCGTTGTGCATGTCGATGATGTTCCTGCAGATGGCCAGCCCCATGCCGGTACCCTTGCCGGCAGGCTTGGTGCTGAAAAAGATCTCGAAGATATGCCCCAGGTTCTCTTCCGGGATCCCCATGCCGCTGTCGGCAACCGTGATGGTATAGTGCGTGTCATCGGCCGCAGCCGACAGCCTGACCTCGCCTTTTGCCCCGCAGGCGTCGGCGGCGTTCATCAGCAGGTTCAGGACAACCTGGTGCATCTTGGCCTTGTCCATCCGCGCGGTGACGGGCGGGATGCAGCTGTCGTGCACCTTGAACACGACCGGTCTCTTCTTGAGCGCCATGGCGCCGAAGGTTGCCGCTTCCTGAAAAAAAGTGCCGCTCGGGACCGGCTCCATGGCCAGGTTGCTGGCGCGGCTGAAATCGCTCAGTTGCTGAACGATCTTCTGGATGCGTGCCAGCCCCTGCTTGAGCAGGTCGGTCTGGGCGCCGACATTTTCCGACGACTCCTTTTCCAGGAAATAGATGGAACTCGATATGGCGTTAAGCGGGTTGTTGACCTCATGGGCCACGCCGGCCACCAGCTTGCCGATGGTGGCCAGCTTCTCGCTCTGGACCAGGGTCGAGAACACCTGCCGACGTTCATGTTCGCTTACCTTCAGGCGTTCCACCATCTCGCCGAAACTGTCCCCGAGCATGCCGATCTCGTCGTTGCGCTTTTCCGGGAGTTCCACATTCAGCGTTACCGGGTCCAACTCCGTCATGGCACGGGCAAGCCGCTCCAAGGGGTGGCTCATGGCGCGGCCCACAACATAGAAGAGCGTCGTACCGGCCAGAAAGAAAAGCAGGGAAAAGATCGCTATCTTGATCCCGGTTATGGCGAGCCTGTGTTCCAGCGGCTTCATGGAGAGTCCCACCCGCAGGGCACCCCAGCTCTTGCCGTGGATACGCAACGGCATGGCCACATCCAGGATATGGTCGCGAGTGGCCGTATCGCGGACGATGCGGGAGATAAAATCATTCCCCTGCAATGCCAGGCGGGTGAGAGGGTCCGAGTATATCTTGCCGTATTCCAGATAGTCGCTGTGCGCCAGCGCCTTGCCCTCATTATCGGTGATAAAGGCATACACGGTGGGAACGTCACGATTGGCGGCGATCTCCTCCACGAAGTTGTCCAGCAGCCCCCCCTCCTCGATGACCCCCATCTCGTCGTAGAGCATGGCGTTTATGATCGGGGTCCTGAGGGAGGTGGCCATGCTGCGTGCATCGCTCACCAGGTGCTCGTACAAGAGCCGCTTTTCATTCCACCAGGTCCAGCTTCCCCAGGCAACGGACGAGATTGCCACGATCAGGGCCGCGGCAAGGACGAACTTGCCCTTTATCCCCAGGGAAAATCCCTTTCTCACCGGTGGCACCCAAAGCCGCACCCGGCGGGGATGTTGCGGATCATTCTGAAAATTTCCCGGTAATTATCCACCGTCGCTTCGGCAAAGCCGTACTTGAACTCGTCGTCCCAGGTGTCCATGATCTTTCTGTGTTCCGGATTGTTGCGGTCGAGTTTCAGCAGGGCCTGCTTGACCGACCTGACAAACTCCGGCGGAGCGTCCCTCCTGACCACGAACGGCACGGAAGGTATGGGGGCGGACCACGACAACACCCGCAAGCCGTAGCCCTCGTACTTCTCGGCAACCACATCCTTGACCGCCCCAGCATCGAACTGCCCCTTGAGGACGGCCTTGGCAACGGCGTCGTGATGTCCCAGGTTTGCCCAGCGCCCGAGGTCCTGGATCTTCACGCCATGGTTCCAGAGGAAATAACGGGGTATGAGATTGCTCGACGTGGAGTGGGCGGAGCCGAAGGCCATGGATTTTCCGCGCAAATCCCGGACTGATCGCAGGGGCGAATCGGTGCGGACAATGATGGCGCTCCGGTAGAACGGCTTGCCGTCGCTGTTGAGCGGCCTGAGAATGGGCACCGCGGCATACTGAAAATTTGCCTCGGAAAAGGTCACGTCCCCGAGGGAGCTGATCCGGGTGACGCCGTCCTTCAAGAAGCGCACCGCCTCGGGGTAGTCGCGGCTAATCTTCAACTCGAAGCGGTAGGGGGTGTTTTGGGTGAGATAATCCATGATCGGCTGGTAGCGCTTGTACATGACCACCGGGTTGTAGCGGGGTATGACGCCGAAGTTCACGAGAGGCTTGTCCATGGAATAAGTTTGCTCTTGAGAAAACAGGAGCATGAACAAAAGAGCCGGCAAGAAAAGGGCTAACACCTTTTTCCACATCAGAAGAAACCTCATTATCATTCCAACTACGCGCGACCATCAATATTGCCTGTGTTCATTTTTCCCTTGAATATATCTGTGTACGCGGATATATACTTTTTATGAAACAAACGGCAAGATTATTAAAGGCCCTGGCCGACGAAATCTTGCGACCTTTCCGGTCGCCGCGGCCGACCGCGAATGCCTGGAAAACTTCGCCAAAAACAATAGGTGCGCCTAAAAAATTTGTTTAATCATATCCGCTTAGGCAGATATTTACAAGGGAGAATTGCTCCATGAGCCAAAAGATCCTATTCCTCTGCACCCACAACTCCTGCCGCTCCCAGATGGCCGAAGCGCTGGCTAACCACTATCTGGGCGACCGCTGCCAGGCCTTTTCCGCAGGCACCGAAGCTACGCGGGTCAACCCGCTGGCTATCCGGGTGCTGACCGAACTGGGCATCGATACAACCCCACTGCGTTCAAAGACCATGGATGAATTTGCCGGTCAGAACTTCGATCATGTGGTCACCCTCTGCGGTGATGCCAATGAAAAATGCCCGCTATTTTTCGGAGGAGTTCAGCGCATCCACCATGGTTTTGAGGACCCGTCAAGGCTTAACGGTAACGAAGAAGATGTTCTGCTCGAATTCCGCCGGGTGCGAGACGAGATCAAAAACTGGATCACAGACTATTTCGGAGGTACACAATGAGTGAACATCTTTCCCGCAAGCTCTCCTTCCTTGACCGCTGGCTGACACTGTGGATCTTTGCCGCCATGGCGTTGGGGGTTGGCCTGGGCTACTTCATGCCCGGCACGGAATCCTTCATCAATTCCTTTCAGGTCGGCACCACCAACATCCCCATCGCCATTGGCCTGATCCTGATGATGTACCCGCCCTTTGCCAAGGTGAAGTATGAGGATATGCCGGAGGTTTTTCAGAACAAGAAGATCCTTGGATTATCGCTGGTGCAGAACTGGCTGATCGGGCCGGTCTTGATGTTCATGCTGGCGGCGCTTCTGCTGCCGGACAAACCGGAGTACCTGGTGGGACTGATCATGATCGGCCTGGCGCGATGCATCGCCATGGTGATCGTCTGGAACGAGCTGGCCAAGGGTAACACCGAGTACGCCGCCGGACTGGTGGCCTTCAACAGCATCTTCCAGGTGCTGTTCTACAGTGTCTACGCCTGGTTCTTCATCACCATCTTGCCTCCGCTGCTCGGACTGAAAGGGGTTGTGGTTGATGTCAGCATCAAGCAGATTGCACAAAGCGTCTTCGTTTACCTTGGCATCCCTTGTATCGCCGGTGCGTTGACCCGTTTGATCGGAGTAAAGTTGGTGGGCAAGGAACGTTATCACAAGAACTTCGTTCCCAAAATCGGCCCAATCACCTTGATAGCGCTGCTCTTCACCATAGTGGTCATGTTCAGCCTCAAGGGCAATGAGATCGTGACCTTGCCGGGCGACACGCTGCGCATCGCGATCCCGCTGACGATCTACTTCGTCGTCCAGTTCACCATCAGCTTCTTCATGGGCAGGCTGATCGCCAGTGACTATCCGCGCA
>DAIERH010000145.1:2734-6007 GCA_027346925.1 Geobacter sp. | reverse complement strand
CATTCAGGTCCTCCATCAATGGCACGTGCTTGTACGCGGCCGCGTGGAAAACCACGGCTGGCCGGTACTCCGACATGATCTCGTCCACCCGCGCCCCATCCAGGGTTTCCTCTTCCTGCAGCGCCGCGGCCAAAAGCTCCAGCTTGGGCAGATTGGCGGCCAAAAGCTGCTCGGCCTGCTCTTCGGCCCTGCGGACAAAGGCCGCGATCTCCTGGTCGATGCGCCAGGCCATGGCCTCGGAGAAGGTCTTTTCCTCGGCCAGCTTCCGCCCCAGAAAGGGGTGTTCCTCCCCCCGGCTGAAGGTCATGGCGCCCACCTTCTCGCTCATGCCCCATTGGCAGACCATCTTTTCCGCCAGGTCGGTCACCTGCTTGAGGTCGCTCTGGGCACCGGTGGAGACCTCGCCGAACACCAGGCGTTCCGCCACCCTCCCCCCCATGGACACTGCCAGGCGTTTTTCCAGGTAACTCCGGGGATAGTGGTAGCGGTCGTCCTCGGGGAGTTGCTGAGTCACCCCCAAGGCCATGCCGCGCGGGATGATGGTCACCTTGTGGATCGGATCGGTGCCGGGCAGCAGCTTGGCCACCAGGGTGTGGCCCGCCTCGTGGATGGCGGTGACCCGTTTTTCCTCGGCCGAGAGGAACATCTTGCGCTCTCCCCCCATCAGGATCTTGTCCTTGGCCCGCTCCAGATGCTCCATGCCCACCGCTGCCGCGTTCTCGCGCGAGGCCAGGATGGCCGCCTCATTGACCAGGTTTTCCAGGTCGGCTCCGGTCATGCCGGGAGTGCCGCGGGCCAGGACTCCCAGGTCGATCCCTTCGCCCAGGGCGATCTTGCGTACATGGACCTGGAGGATCTTCTCCCGGTCGCGCCAATCGGGACGCTCGATCACCACATGCCGGTCGAAACGGCCGGGACGGAGCAGGGCCGGGTCGAGCACGTCGGGGCGGTTGGTGGCGGCAATGACGATGACCTCCTGGTGCTGGTCGAAGCCATCCATCTCGGAGAGGAGTTGGTTCAGGGTCTGTTCACGCTCGTCGTGGCCACCGCCGAAACCGGCCCCCCGGCTGCGCCCCACCGCGTCCAGCTCGTCGATGAAAATAATGCTGGGGGCGGCCTTCTTGGCGTTGGCAAACAGGTCACGCACCCGGCTGGCGCCGACCCCGACGAACATCTCGATAAACTGGGATGCGGAGATGCTGAAGAAGGTGACCCCGGCCTCCCCGGCCACGGCCCGGGCCAGCAGGGTCTTGCCGGTCCCAGGCGGACCCACCAGCAACACCCCCTTGGGGACCTTGCCGCCGACCCGCTCGAACTGCTGAGGGTTGCGCAGGTAATCCACGACCTCCTTCAACTCCTGCTTGCTGTCTTCCATGCCGGCCACATCGTCGAAGGTAACGGAGACCTTCTCCTGGGTGGTGTACGTGCGGGCCCCGGAGCGGGAGAAGCTGCCCAGCATGGCTCCCGGACCCTGGCCGCGCATGGCCCGCGTCCCCATCCACCAGATTCCGATCAGGATCAACCACGGAACCACCGTGATCAGAGCCGTTACCCAAAACGATGACTCCGTCGATACCCCCTTCACCTCCACCTTGTGCGACGTCAGGTCGGCCATCAGGGTCTGGTCGCTAATAGCCGGCATCACGGTGGTGAAACCGGTCACCTCCCGCACCACCGCTTTTCCCTGGACCTGTTCGCTTACCTTGGTCTTGGCCCGGAACTCGCCGGTGATGGCCATCCCCTTGACCGTGATCTGCTTGATGTTGTCGGCGGCCAACTCGCTGCGGAAGCGGCTGTAGCTGATCTCCGCCGTCTGTACCCCCTGTTGTGAAAGCAAGGCGTACAGCGCATTCATCAGGAACAGGGCCAACATCAGCATGAGTAACGGTTTCCAGTTAATTGGCGCCATCGGGGATCATGCCTCGCTCATTAAACTCGCCTGCTAATGGTAGTGTATCGTACCCAGCGGACTTGACAAGGGGAGCAATGGACGGAACCAGGCGGGGCGCCGGATCAGGGGCAGGACGAAAGGTGGTTTTGCTGTCGGTTCATGCCCTCTGAAGATTGGGCATGAACGAGGTGCTACATGGTGATCCCCGGCGGCAAGCCCAGTCCTTCCCGCTGTTTCTGGCAGCCGATGCAACAGCTGGCAAATGGGAGCAGCGCCAGCCGTTCCTCGTCGATCTCCCTGCCGCACTCCTCACAGATGCCGTAGCTTCCTTCCCGCAGCCTCTGTTCCGCCTCCTCCATCTGGATGAGGTCTCGCTGACGGATGTCGGCCAGGGCGAGTCCCGTATCCTCCAACAGGTCAATCAGTCCCCGGTCCCCCTCATCCTGGGGAAAGTCGTACTGGGGCTGTAATTCCAGGCCGGTCTGCCTGAAGAGGTCTTCGCGCAGCTCGTTCCACATCCTGCGCTTTGTTTCACGGAGCATCACGGCCAGGCGTTCCTTCCGTTCCGCGCTGAGCTTCGGCATGGCTGCCATCCTTTCTTCCCTCTTCCCCACAAGCAGGGTAAGGGACGCTTTTGACTCCATTATCGCGTGCTGGCTAGCACTAGAACCGCCCCACGCCCCCAGAGAGGAGCCTTCAAGTCCCCCTCCTGTTTTTTAGGAGGACCCTGAGGGCCTAAAGGGCTAGGGGTGGTAAGGTGTCAGACTGGATTAGTTCGTCGGCCTTTCAGCGGCGCCTGCCCAGCACCAGCATTGCCAGCGGAATCGTTGTGACTATGCCCACCAGGAGCAGGGTCCAGCCGACGGCTTTGCGCTGTTCCCTGTCGAACCGCTCCGCCAGCAGCAGGGCCGCCCCGCCGCCGAGCGCGGCGCGGGTGCTTGCGATCAGGCCCAGTTCGGGCAGGGTCAATCTGGTCTCTTTCATACCGCCTCCTGTGCCGGAACCGGCGAAGGGGAGTAATGGCGCGGAAAACGTGCCCTGGTTAGAGTATACCGACCAATCCCGCACCCGCAACCCGGGATGCGCCCGCCCCACCACTGCCGTTGCAGGTACACGGCAAAGGGTTGCCAACCTGCGGATCAATGGTATGTTTAATGAAACTGCCCCCCTTCCGCCGGGCACAATGCGACCCTTACCAGGAAAAACGGCATGACCGAAAAAAGGACGACAAAAAAAACACCCGGCGCCCAGCCCCGGATGAACATTACTGGGCATCATGCCCGGCAGGTCGCGCCCCAGAGACAGAGACAAGGGAGGTCATCATGAATGGCGTTCGCACGATCACCAAGGTGTGGAAGAGCAAACCGACCGTCGAAGGTGCT
>DAIERH010000145.1:0-2637 GCA_027346925.1 Geobacter sp. | reverse complement strand
CTGGGGTTCACCTGAAACGGGCCTTTGGCTACTACCAGGTGCCGCTGCTCGACCCGTTCCTGCTCTTGGACGACTTTCACTCGAACACGCCGGCGGAGTACCTGAAGGGCTTTCCCTGGCACCCCCACCGGGGCATCGAGACCATCACCCATATCCTGCACGGCAGGGTGGAACACGGCGACAGCATGGGGAACAGCGGGGTCATCTCGTCGGGGGACGTGCAGTGGATGACCGCCGGCAGCGGCATCATCCACCAGGAGATGCCCAAGGGGAGGGAGGATGGCCTCATGTCGGGGTTCCAGCTCTGGGCGAACCTGCCCTCCTCCCACAAGATGATGGACCCCCGTTACCGGGACGTCCAGAGCGGACAGATCCCGGAGGTGACCCTGGCGGGGGGCGTCACGGTGCGGATCATCTGCGGCGAGGCGGGCGGGGTACGCGGGCCGGTGCGGGACATCGTCATCGATCCCGAGTACCTTGATGTATCGGTACCCCCGGAAACGACCTTTGTCCATCCGATCAAGCAGGGGCACACGGCCTTTGCCTACGTGGTGGCGGGCGAGGGCTTCTTCGACCCGGAGCGGAGCGCCTTTGCCCATGAAGTGGTGGGCAACAACTATTTCGACTTTCAACGGCGCTGCGCCTGCGGTGCGGAGCACCTCGTCCTGTACGGGGACGGCGACCACGTGGCCATCGCCACCCAGGAAAGCGCCGTCCGGTTCCTGCTGATCTCGGGTATGCCGATCAACGAGCCGGTAGCCTGGTACGGTCCGATTGTCATGAACAGCCAGGAGGAGTTGCGGATCGCCTTCGAGGAGTACGAGCAAGGAACGTTCATCAAGCACGGCTGAAGCGGGCCGGTCAGGGAAAACGCGCCGACCGCATCCATGGCCCCGAGTACTACCCCCGACAAGAAGATTACAACCGCGCTTATCCCGGAAGCAACTCGATCCTGAACTCTGCGCCGCCATCGATCGTGCGTACGGTCAGCTTGCCGCCCATGTTCTGCTCGATGATTACCTTGGACATGTACAGGCCGATCCCCGTCCCCTTGCCCGGCTCCTTGGTGGAGAAGTAGGGGTCGAAAATCCTGGGGAGCACGTCTTCGTTGATCCCCCCCCCATTGTCCCATATCGTTACCACCGCCCGTCCGTTCTCGCTGAAAGCCCGGATACGGATGAGAGGATTTGCGATGCGTCGTTCAGTAAGAACATCCCTGGCGTTGTTGAGGATGTTGAGCAGCACCTGGGAATATTCATTGCGATAGCCGAAGGCCACAACCGCATCCCGGAGTTCAAGGTCCACGGTTATGCTCTTGTTTCTGAGACCGGGGGACACGAACTCAATGGCCCTGCTCAGCGTGTCGCTGAGCGGAAAAGGCTGTTTCTCCTTGTCCTGGCGGAAGAAATTGCGGAAATCGTCGATGGTGCGCGACATGAACTTGATGGTATCCATCGCCGCCTCTACCTGTTCCTCCATATCCTGTGGGGTGAGCTGCCCGCTTTCAAAGCCGTACATCAGATTCTGGACGATCAGGCCGACATTGTTGAGCGGCTGACGCCACTGGTGGGCGATGTTGTTGATCATCTCTCCCATGGAGGCCAGGCGGCTCTGCTGGATCAGCATCTGGTCCTTTCGGCGGATCTCGTCCACTGTTGCCGCGATGCGCTCCTCAAGCGAGCTGTTCAGCGCCTCGAGCTGGCGTTGTTTCGCGGCCAGGGCAGCCTCGGCCCGCTTGCGATCGGTGATGTCGCGGGTGATGCCGAGCAGGGAGACGATCACGCCATCCTCGTTGCAAAATGGCACCGCATGGGTATCCAGCCAGAGGTGCTCTCCGTTCAGCCCAGCCATCTCGAACTCGAGCCTCCCCGGCGTCCCCCTGAATACGGCCTCGGTAAGGGCAATGAAGGCATCACGGTACCCGGCTGCCACCAGGGGGTAGATGGATTTCCCCTTGACCTGGTCGAGCGAATCCGCGCCGACCATGGTCAGCCCCGACCGGTTCATCAGCAGCACGCTGCCGTCGGGGGCGAGCAACTTCACGCATTCCGGCTCCGTATCGATGATCGCGCGGAGGAAGCGTTCGGACTTGCGCAGGGCCTCTTCGGCCTTCTGCCGTTCCTCCACCTCTTCCTCAAGCTGCCTCGCCTGTTCGCACAGCGCCGCCTCGACGCGCTTGCGTTCGGCAATGTCGCGGGACAGGGAGTCGGCCATGTCGTCGAATGCGCGCCCCAGTTCACCCAGTTCGCCGCCGGAGACATGCCCCGAGACCTTGCACTCCAGGTCACCGCCAGCCAGGCGGCGCGCCGCGTTGCGCAAGGCGAGGATCTTGTCGATGACGCAGCGTTTGCTGATCAGCAGGGCGAAACCGATGGAAAACAGGAGTAACGACGTCAGAATCGACAGGTGCAGGAGCAACGTGCGGTTTGAACCTTGCAGGACGGCGGCGAGAGGCATGCTGGTGCGGACATACATGTAGGGCGTCTCTTCGCCGGGGAGGCGGAGCTTGCGCGTCGCCGATTGGCGATCGATCTCCTTCTCCTTCTTGCGGCGGAGCCGTTCCTCGGCCCGCTCGATGGCCCAGTCGAGGAGCTTGTTGGCCTGCTGCGGCGAGGCCGCGAGCCAGTGGTCGAAGGC
>DAIERH010000144.1 GCA_027346925.1 Geobacter sp. | reverse complement strand
CCGTAGTGATACGCGTGATGGTATACACCGATTGGCCAAGTTGTAGGCAGGTGACGTGAAATGCGGCAGGAAATCATTCTCTACGGTAACCGGGAAGATGGGTTTGCTTCGTGCCGCAGGACATGCGGCTATAGAGCGCTGTTTTGATCCAACACCCTGCGGACGGTTGTGGCAAGGCTGTTGACCACGTACGGCTTCATGAGAATTTCACGAATCCCGATATCCCTGGCCTGTTTTCTGTTGATGAACTCGCTGAACCCGGTACACAGGATAATGGGGGTGTTCCGGCGGATATTCACCAGTTCCCGGGCGAGTTTCTTGCCGGTCAGGCCCGGCATGGTCATGTCGGTGATCACCAGATCGTAGGTGTGGGGGTGGTTGCGGAAGGTTTTCAGTGCGTCCAGGCTGCTGGTGGTGGCGGTAACCTTGTAGCCGAGGGACTGGAGCATTTCCTGCCCCAGCTCGGCCAAGGCCTGTTCATCGTCCACGAAGAGGATGTGTTCGCTGCCGGTGATCAGCGGCTCGGGGAACGCAACCTCCTGCACGACCCCGTCCCTGATCAGGGGAAGGAATACATGAAAGGAGGTGCCCTGGCCCGGCTCGCTGTACACGGTGACTGCGCCGCCATGGCTCTTGATGATCCCCTGAACCACGGCGAGTCCCATGCCGGTGCCTTCGCCGATTCCCTTCGTGGTGAAGTAGGGGTCGAAGATCCGTTCCATGATAGCGGCGTCCATGCCGTGTCCGGTGTCGCTTACCGCAAGCCGCACATAGGGGCCCGGACTCAAGTCCGGGTAGCGGGAGACAAGGGCGGCGTCGGCCTCGATCTCCGTCAAGCCGACGTTCAATATGCCCCCGTTGGTACGCATGGCGTGAGCCGCATTGGTGCCGAGGTTCATCAACACCTGATGGATCTGGGTCGCATCGGCCAGGATTTTGTCCCGGTTCACGGGGAGCGTATTGTCCTGGCAGATTTTAATGGTTGCCGGCAGAGACGAGCGCAGCAGTTTGAGCACCTCATCGACGACCCGGGATACCTGCACCGGCTTACGCTCCACATCGCTCTGCCGGCTGAAGGTGAGGATCTGCCGCACCAGTTCCGCGGCCCGGGAACTGGATTCCAGCACCCGTTCCAGGTCGCGGCGCACCGGGTTGTCCGCCGGGATCTTGTTCAGGGCCATTTGCGTGAAACCGAGGGTGGCGGTGAGGATATTGTTGAAGTCGTGGGCTATCCCTGCGGCAAGCGTGCCGATGGCTTCCATCTTCTGGGCCTGGCGCAGTTCCCGTTCGAGTTTGGTCTCGTTGGTTATGTCCCGGTGGATGCTGACATAATTGATGATGGTTCCGTTTTTGTCGCGGATCGGTGAAGCAGTAACCTCGGCCTCGTAGAACGTGCCGTCCTTGCGCCTGTTGGCAAGCCGTCCCGACCAGACCTCGCCATGCTTGAGCGTTTTCAATATGGCCGTGTAAAAGGCGCGGTCATGCTTGTCGTTCTTGAGGATACGGGTATGCTGGCCGATTATCTCGTTCCGGGAATACCCGTTCATGCGCTCGAAGGCCGGGTTCACATAGTGAATGAACCATCTGGCATCGGTGATGAATATCGATTCCGCGGCCTGCTCGAGGGCGGTTGCCAGACGTGCGCGTTCCTCCTCGGCCTGTTTGCGTTCGATGATCTCGGCCTGCAGTTCCCCGTTGGCCAACTGGAGTTCGGCGGTCCGCTCCTCGACCCGTCTTTCCAGTGTCTCATTGGCCTCCTGGAGCCTGTTGGTCAACTCGCGGATGCGCAGGTGCACCCCCACCCTGGCCAGGACCTCCTCACGCTGGAACGGCTTGGTGATGTAATCCACGGCCCCGGCCTCGAAGCCCCGCACCTTGTGCTCCGTTTCCGCCAGGGCGGTCATGAAGATCACCGGGATGTCCCTGGTGCTGTCCTGGGCCCTCAGCCTGCGGCAGGTCTCGTATCCGTCCACACCCGGCATCATTATGTCCAGGAGGATGAGGTCCGGCCGGGCATAGTCGGCCCTGGCCGCTCCGATTTCACCGTCTTCGGCAACAAGGATGGTGAAGTTGTACTCCTCCAGATAATTCGTCACGATGGACAGGTTGAGGGGATCATCGTCGATAACGAGGATCGTGGGCTCGCGAGCCGCGGATACGGCCCGTAATTGCGTGTCGGACATCATATGCTTTCTCCCGCGTGGTGATCCGCCAGGGACAGAATGGCCTTTGTCTTGAAGCCGGCTGCAAGTTCGCGCAGTTTGTCGGCAAATGGGCCGTATCTTCCGTCCGTTTCCTCAAGCCTGGCAGCCCAGGCCTGGATCTTGCGCATGTCTCCCAGCAGGCCCAGTTCGCGGAGCTCTTTCAAGTACATGGCCGGCGGCATCTCGATCCGCTCCCGGCGCGTTTCCGTTTCCCTTCGGGAAGCCGTCTCGGCCGCCTTTGACTGGGGCGTTATCCAAACGATCTGGAGATGCATCCTGATCTTGTCCAGCAACAGGTCGATGTTGATCGGTTTGACGATGAAGTCGTCACACGCGGTCGCGAACACTTCCTTGTGCATGCTGTCGGATACCGTGGCCGAGGCGCCGATGATTTTGGTCCCCGCAAGTTTCGGGTGCTGCTTTATTTCCCTGGCCATTTCCAGCCCATCCATCTCCGGCATGACCAAGTCCAGCAACACCAGATCCGGACGGCTCACCTCGGCCTGCAACAGCGCCATCCGCCCGTTTTCGGCCGTGGCGACCTCGAACCCCAGCGGCGCCAGCAGCGACACCAGCATCGAGGTGTTGGTGATGTTGTCATCCACCACCAGGACCCTCTTGCGCTCCCCTTGGTAGCCGGTGATGGTGTGCTCCGTGCCTTCCAGGACGTTCTGAACCTCGGCCACCGGCGGCAGCGACACCTGCAGCCAGAACGTGCTCCCCTTGCCGGGAGTGCTCTCCACCCCCATACCTCCCCCCATCAGGGTGGCGAGACGTTTGCTGATGTGCAGCCCCAGGCCGGTCCCTTCCCGGACCCGGCGGTCGGCCACCAGTTGCGTGAAGGGTTCAAAAACCGCTTCCAACTTGTCCGGCGGGATTCCGATCCCCGTGTCCACCACCTCGCAACGGAAAAGTCCCGTATCCCCCCTGCCGTAACTCACCCGCAGGGTAACGCTGCCACGGGGTGTATACTTGACCGCGTTGCTCAGCAGGTTCAAGAGGATCTGCCTGAGCTTGCGTTCATCACCCAGCACGTACTCGGGCAGGGGTGTAGCGGTTTCGTACTTGAAGCGCAGGTCCTTTTCCTCTGCCTGCAGTTTGGTGATATTGAACACCTGGCGGATAAGCAAGGACAGGTCAAATGGCTGATCCTCCAGTTCCATCTTCTGTGCCTCGATCTTGCCCACATCCAGGATGTCGTTGATGAGCATGAGCAGGTGCTCGCCGCTGCTGCGCACGGTTTCCAGTTGCTGGCGCTGGGTTTCCGTCATGTTCTCCTGGCGTTTGAGTATCTGGGAATAGCCCATGATCGCATTCAGCGGCGTGCGCAGTTCGTGGCTCATGTTGGCGAGGAACGCGGTCTTGGCCCGGTTTGCTGTCTCGGCCGCCAGCGTGGTCTCCTTCAGTTCCTCGTTCATCGTGGCAAACTCGTTTGCCAGGTCGTTGACGCCGGTTACCAGCTCGCGCCAACCCCCCTCGAAGGCCTCGGCGTTGCCGCGTGTGTCCAGTTTGCCGTCCCGAACCGCCAGGATAAGCCCGTTGGTCTCCTGCAAGACCTGCCGGATCGCGTTCTTCATGGAACGGAAGGCCTCCGCCAGCGCCCCGATTTCATCATGCTGATCGATGCCGGTTTCCCGGCTCAGGTCCCCATGGGCAATGGCATGGGCCACATCCACGATACGGCTCAGGGGCCGGGTGGCCACGCTGATCAGGAAGTACACCAGGATGCTGCTGGCCGTGGCGAAGATAAGCGCCAGCAAGAGGCCCTGCCCCACGATCCTCTTCTCGTTTTCCCGCATGGACGACTTGGAGAACCCCAACCTGATCCATCCGATCCGGTCCTTGACCGTTCTGACGGCATTGGCCTCCTGGAAGATGTCGAAATCCTCCTGTGTCCTCACGGTGTAAACCGGCGCATAGAAGACGAAAGAGTCGTCTTCTTCGGACATGGATATGGGTACGTCGGGCGGCGGGCCGGGCAACTGGCGGAAGATCCGCGCCCCGCTGTGTACGAGCATGGTCATCCCGGAGTCATAGAAGGTAACCGAGGCCACCTCGGAATTGGCCATCAGGAACGCGGCCGTGCTTTTCAGGAGTTCGGGGTTGCCGGACAGGATCGGCAGTTCACCGGTTTTGGTCGCCAGGGTGGTGATGGTCTCGGCCCGCTTGATGATCTCGCTTCGTATGATCTGTTTCTCGGACCTGATGGATGCGTACGTGAATATCAGCGACATGATCACCAGGAGTGGTATCATGAAAAGAAGCGCCTTCATCTTGACGGTCGTTTTCATGGGTAGGTCCTCTTGGCGACACGCAGCAGTTCCTCCGGCAGACGGATACCCATTTTGCGGGCGGTTTCCGTGTTGACGTACAGATCGAACCTGCGTGGCGGGGCAGGGTAGGGCTGGCCGATATTCCCTCCCTTGATCGCCCTGGCCGCATACTCGCCGATCTGTCTGCCCACCTGGGCCGCGTCCACCACCAGTGCCAGCAGCGCACCCTCCCTGACCTGGTGTTCCGAAATCCCCAGCAGCGGGATGCCCCTTCTGAAC
Source organism: Geobacter sp. (assembly GCA_027346925.1). Classification (GTDB taxonomy): domain Bacteria; phylum Desulfobacterota; class Desulfuromonadia; order Geobacterales; family Pseudopelobacteraceae; genus JACPFJ01. The sequence continues at coordinate 1,254 of DAIERH010000144.1, read as the reverse complement.
GAGAGCAGATAGGCCTGTTCCATGGCAGCGGCGGTCAGCAGGGAAGCGTCCGGCAGCAGCAGGATCGCGTTCGCGGTCTCGATCTGGCGCAAGGTGCTGACCAGTTCAAAGGCGTTCCTGACATTGTAGGAAACCGTCTGCGGGGCGGTATCCGCCGCCAGGATGTTCAGCTGCTCCCTGCTGCCGACCACCGCGATCTTTCTGATGAATTGGAGGTGGGTATTGACCAGGTCCACGTATTCCCTGGCCGGGGTGGCCATGTAAAAACCGGCGGTATTGGGCCGGCTGGTGGTGGGCGGTATGACCACCATGTCGTAGATCACCGGGATGGCGGGCGGAAGGCGCAGGGCCTCGCTCAATGCCTCACGGCCGAGGGCGATGACCACCTTGGCGTCTTCCTTTTCCACCATGCGTTGCAGCGCGCCCCTTGCATCGTCGGGGGAGCAGATCTTCAGGGAGGCCCTGAGCGTCTTCCTGAGCCCTGCCACGATCTCGGCCACCGGCTTGAGCCGGCTGTCGGCCACGACAACCACCTCGGCCGCATCGCACCGGGACGGACAGGACCAGGCGAGCAGGGCAGCAAACAGGAATGTGGCGGTGACGCACTTGGTCATTGCTGAATTTCCATGCAAACGTGGGTTTTCCCGCCCGCCTTGCTGGGGATGATTGTCTGGCCGGTAAATGGTGAGTCGAGGAAAAATCGAATGGCAACTATAGGGCGTTGTACATTAAAATTCAACAAAAAGTAACAGCCTGGGGCATGAATACGGCACATAAAGTATAATTAAATAAATATAATGTTAAATTGGATTGACAAAAATAATATTCATGCTACAAGTCGTGAAATTTTTTAATGAATAAATTGAAAAAATAATGTTTGAACAAATGAAACGCTGTCATGGAACCAAAATACCTACAACGAGATAACATTGTGTTACTCTTGGGGATATCACATGAAAAGGAGAAAAGGAAACAATGGAAAAGCAATTCGAAACGCTGGTCGTGCTTGAAGAAGGAAACAAGGGTTTCACCTATGGGCCCGACGGCGCTTGCTGCCTAACAACGATGACGTCACTGATTTAGTCAGCAGGTAGTTATCGATATGCATGACAAAAGGGGGGGGATATTCTCCCCCCTTTTCTTTGTTCAAGGGAGTCAGCATGGAGTTGTCACAGTACCTGAAGATCTATCCCTGCCCTGACCGGCCTGGGCTCAACCTGGTCTACTCCACCAAGCAGTCATCCAGCGCCCTGG
>DAIERH010000143.1 GCA_027346925.1 Geobacter sp. | reverse complement strand
TTCTGCGCCCGGTCAAGTTCAGACCGGGTATGTTGGACAAAAAATCGTTCTCAGCCTTGAGCTTGCCGATCACACGGTGAAGCTCGGCAACTTCGGCATCGTGGTCAACCTCGTTCTTCTTGCCTTTGCCGAAGAGATCAGAGGCGTTTTGGACCAGTTCCTGTTTCCAAGTGCTGATCTGGGTGGGGTGGACCTTGTACTCGCTGGCTAGCTCTGCCAGGGTCTTGGACCCCGACAGGGCGGCCAGGGCAACCTTGGCTTTGAATTCGGCACTGTAACGGGTGCGATGCTGCATGGAACCTCTCCTTTCAAAATGGGTCGGTTCATTGCTTACACACCTGTCTCAAAAAACGCAACCACTTCAAAACATCTTGCTGACTTGTTGCACAGTCTTGCAAGACAGAAAGAGTGCAAGATACTGGAAGGGTACCTTCAACCAGATCATATTCATAGGAACATCTATGGGGTCAGGACTTGAAGATTTGAAGTTGGGTGGTATGCTTTAATCCATGGCACGCAAACCTCGCATACATACGCCGGGAGCGATTTACCACGTTATCCTTCGCGGTAATGCCCACCAGGATATTTTTGCTGATGACAAGGATAGGTATCGCTTCTACGATATCCTCCAAAAATCTTGCGAGCGATTTCAAAACAGAATTCATGCATTTTGTCTGATGACAAATCATATTCATCTGGCAGTTCAGGTAAGTGAAATTTCCCTTTCAAAAATCATGCAGAACGTATCCCTGCGGTACACACAGTGGTTCAACTGGCGTCATAAGAAATCAGGTCATGTTTTTCAGGGGAGATACAAGGCAATCATGGTTGATGCTGATGCATACCTCCTGGAACTGGCGGCCTACATCCATTTGAATCCGGTACGGGCGCGGATCACTGACCGACCGGAAAAACACCGTTGGAGCAGCCACCGGGCATATCTCGGCAAAGAGAGCCTGTCTTGGCTCAACACCGATTCGATTCTTTCGCAGTTTTCCAAGAACGTTCGGGAGGCCCGTGTAAAGTTCGCCGGGTTTGTGGGGGAGAGAGCCGCAGACGGCCGACGGGAGGAGTTTCACGGGGAGAAAAACATTGATAGCCGCATCTTTGGAGACGATAGCTTCATCGATGTCGTTCTTGCAAAGTCAGAAACCTTGCAGGAGCATAAGCCTGATGTGAATGCAGTGGTTGAAGCTGTAAAAAAGCTTTATGGAATAGGCGATGAACGCCTCAGAACTCAGGGACAGGAGCGAGCGGCTTCCGAAGCCCGAAGTCTCGCTGCATGGGCGACACTTGAACTCAGCGGAGGCAAATTAACGGAGTTGGCGCGGCAGGTGGGACGAGATCCGTCAACGCTGACATGCGCTGTGAGGCGACTTGAAAAACGCCAGGAGCGTGATTCAAGGCTTGCCGATAAAATGGAACGGCTGCGGCAGGACTTGAAAGTTCAAATCTTCAAGTCCTGACCCCACTGGCGGGGGCTGAGATGCGCCCCGGATGGGTCAAGGGCGCAAGCCGTTAGATCACAAAAGAGGGTGGACACCGGCTAAATCAACAGGTTGGTTCGTTGGTAAGGGAGTTTCTGGTGGCTCTGTAAAGGGGGTAAGGTCAACCGTGCACTATTTTCCGGTTTCAGTATCCATAATATTACTGTTCGTATTCCTGTTCATTTTCCTTGTCTCATTCATCGAGATAGGAATTCTCGGTTATGCATATCACAGAATCGGGATCGGCCAGCGCTATCTTTTCCTCGTCATGTTCTTGTCATTGTTCGGCAGCTATATAAACATTCCGTTGTTCGAACTTCCCCCGGAACAGATGGTAATGTTCGGATATGTCGATTATTTCGGAATAAGGCATATGATACCCGTGCTTACGAAAGGGCAGGGAACTGTCGTTGCCATAAACTTTGGAGGTGCTGTTATTCCATCTGCGGTATCCGTGTATCTCACGGTGAAGAACAAGCTTTTCGGCCCGGCAATGGCGGGAGTAGCCATAGTGACGGTTTTGGTTCACATGATGGCAGCGCCGGTGCGGGGGGTGGGTATCGCGGTCCCCATTTTTATCCCGCCCATAGCGGCGACCATTGTTGCCGTCATATTGTCGAGAAGGTTCGCACCGGCTTTGGCGTACGTTTCGGGGTGCATGGGGACGCTTCTTGGGGCGGACATCCTTAATCTCGGAAAGATAGGCGGGTTGGGAGCGCCTGTTGCCTCAATAGGAGGAGCGGGTACCTTCGATGGCGTTTTTCTTACCGGCATTCTTGCCGTACTCTTTGCAAGTTTGTTCTTGGGCAAAAGTAGGCGATACCGGGAAGGCGCCGAGGGACGCTTGTAAGTTGTGTTGGCTTAGGGTTTTTCAAGTCCTTTGTGAGAGGGAATTCGCCGAGGATGGCTGAGGGGACGTTGTTAGCGGCGGCGGATGGAGAGGGTCTTCAGGACGACCCCGGTGCCGACGCCCCACGCGCCGTTGATGAGAAAGGCCGTTGCCAGCAGCGAGGGATGCCAGCCGCCCCCCATGGGGCGCCCCTTGAGGGGGAGCACCACCAGCAGGGCGACGAGCGACGGCAGGATGGCCCCGAACAGGAACACCGCCAGCCAGTAGCCGCCCTTACGGGGAAACCTGCCATCCGCCAGGGCGAATGCGATACCCCACACCCCTCCCCAGAATGCCAGCGAATACACGGCCGGAATCCCGAACGGCCAGGTGGGGGCCATGGGGAAGGGGGCGAACGGCGCGACGCCCAGGCGCCAGAGAAGCGCCAGCATCAGTTGGTGGAAGACGAGGGTGCCGAGAAAACCTGCGATAAAACCTGATAACAGCCGCCGTGCAGCGACTGGGGTGTCGGTGTGCCGAACCATGGCGACCTCCGATCGGGGGCTCTGATCGCTCCCCGCCTTTGAGGACATTATACCATGGGTGCGGCTCCTCCCGACGCCTATGTGTGCCAAGGGCTAGGGTGAGGGGGAACCGGATGACGCCAATCAGGTAAAGTTTTCATCCGTTGGAGGGAAGAAAGCAAAATGGCCACGGTATTATGCCGTGGCCATTCGGTTCTCACTCGGCGGATGGGCGGGAAGTTACTGCCGCACCAGCAGGATCAGTTCCATCTTCTCCCCCTCGCCCACGTAGATGGGGAAGCAGAGGGCGGTGTGTCCGTCGGGCACCTGGATGCCGGTCGCCGCGGGACGGATGCTGACCGGCGGGTTGATGTTGATGATCGCGCCCATCTGGGATGCCTTGGCGGCCACGTTGCCGCAGACCACGTTGACGAACTCCATGACCGTGTCTTCCAGGACCTCGGCCGGCTCGCCCTCCACCGACTCTTCCCGCAGGATGGCCTTGGCCACCCTTTTCTGGAGGTTCTCCGACACCGAGATGAGGTAGCGGGCCTCCGCATCGCCGCTCAGGTCCATGGCCGCCATCATGAAGTTCGTGTCGAGGGTGGTGACCACACGGCATTTTTCCGGCCTGAACTGGATGTCCAGCACCCGGGTGATCATCTTGTAGGTCAGGTCGGCGGCCATCTCCCAAATCCGGCTGTTGGGGATGGCGCAGGGGAGCTCGATCCGGTCGGCAACGTACTGGGCCTGGTCGGCCTTGAACTCGTCCAGATACTGCTGCAACTGCGCGCCGGTCAGGGCGCCCACCAGGACCAGGGCCTCGCCGATGTACAGGTGGGTGTTCTTCTGCCGGGTGATGATCTCGTTCAACTGACTGAGCGTCAGGATGCCCATCTCCACCAGCAGGTCGCCCAGTTTCATGTCCCTGGAAAGCTGGGCGTTGTGGGCGCGGTCGATGTCGGCCTGGGTGACGTACCCCATTGATACCGCCATTTCTCCCATCTTGAGATTCTTCCGCTCCTGCAGATCGATTGCCTTGAGAAGCGCATCCCGGGAAACAAGCCCTTTTTCCACCAGAAACTGCCCGAAGAATTTAACGGCCATATGTCCCATTCCCCTGCTTGAAATTGATTAGGTTACGTGATTGTTGTCAGAGATCCCGCAGGATTTGCAGGACACCCGCGGGCTCGAACGGTTTGGAGATGACGTTTTTCGCGCCCAGCCGGAGGGCCTCCGTGAATTTGTCCCCAACTCCGCCCAGGGAGGTGACCATGACCACCTTGACATCCTTGTCCAGCACAACAAGGCTGCGCAGGGCCGTCAGGCCGTCCATGCCGGGCATGTTCATGTCCATGCAGATGATGTCGGGATTCTCCGTGTGATTCATCTTGATGGCTTCCGCGCCGTTTTTGGCATGCCCGACGCAACGGAATTCTCCGGACTCGTTGATGATCTTTTCCAGCTGACGGGCCACCGAGAGGCTGTCATCGACTACCAGAATCTTTTTCATCCCCATGTTCCTCCTCGTACGCGAGGGCGGCCGGACCCCGCGCGTCCTCGCTACGGCCCATGGCCGTAAAACAGTGCCAACTCTATCCGAAACGGCTTTGAAAGTCAAAACTATGTTTACCTTTTTACATCTGCTTCAAATGTGGTATAAAAACGGATCACAACACTCGACAAGGAGATTTTCCCATGTTCAGAACAAAGCGCGCCATCCACGCCGCTGGTTTTTTTGCCGCCATCCTGCTCGGTTTCGGGTCCCTGGCGTCGGCGGCCGAATCCGTCCCGAAGGCCGCGTCACCCAAGCCGGCTGAAGTCGTCCGGAACGCCACGGAGGTTGTTGCCAGGGTAAACGGCGCGGACATCAGGAGGGGCGATCTGCGGCGGGCCGAAAAGGTCATCATGTCGGGCCAGCGCGGTCTGCAGGTGCCCCCCGAGAAGCAGAAGGAATTCGATCAGGAGGCGCTCTCCCAACTCATATCCGCGGAGCTGCTCTATCAGGCGGGCCAGAAACTCGCCGTGAAGGACCTGGACAAGAAGGTCGATGACCGGGTGGCCCAGGACAAGGCCCGCTTCGCCAATGCCGAGGATTTCACCAAGGCCATCAAGGCGCTGGATATGGACGAGAAGGAGTTGCGCGAGTTTATCCGCCGGGATATGGTCATTGCCAATTTCATCGACCAGACCATCGCCGCCAAGATCACGGTCCCTGAAGAGGAAAGCCGGAAGTTCTACGACCAGAACCAGGACAAATTCACGCGTGGCGAGACGGTCCGCGCCAGCCATATCCTGTGCGGCGTGGATGCCAAGGCCACTGCCGAGGAGAAGAAAAAGGCCCGTGAAAAAGCGGAAAAACTGCGTAAGGAGTTGACCGCCGGCGCGGATTTCGCCACCCTGGCCAAGGAAAACTCCACCTGCCCCAGCAGCAAGCAGGGGGGAGACCTGGGGTATTTCGGCAAGGGGCAGATGGTGCCCCCCTTCGAGAAGGCCGCCTTTGCCCTCAAACCGGGAGAAGTGAGCGATGTGGTCGAAACCCAGTTCGGTTATCACATCATCAAACTGACTGACAAAAAAGGCCCGCAAACGGTTGCCTTCAAGGATGTCCGCCCCAGTATCGATGAATACCTCAGGAACCAGAAGGTCCAGGCAGCGGTAAATGCCTATCTGGCCGAAGCCAAGAAGGGTGCCGCCATTGATATGTTGTTGAAATAGGTCCCGCGCGGCCTCCCCCCATGCCGCTAAAGGCCGGTCCGCTCGTATCGCGGCCGGCCTTTTTGCAACCGGTTTCCAGGGAGGGACATTCGGTGCCGCGGGTTATCGCGGGCCGTGACAAGTGGCGCGGGTGATGCTATAGTTTGTCCCCTCTCACGGAACCTACTCCTTGTGACGGAGGTTATCCATGCTGAATCTGAAAGACGCCAGCCTGCTGAAACAGCGCTGCTACCTGAACGGCCAGTGGCTGGCCGCGGACAGCGGTGCAACCATCGACGTCACGAACCCGGCCACGGGGGAGATGCTGGGCACCATCCCCCGGATGGGGGCCGACGAGACCCGCCGGGCCATCGAAGCCGCCAATAAGGCACTGCCCGCCTGGCGGGCCAGGACGGCCAAGGAGCGCTCGGTTATCCTGCGCCGCTGGTTCGAGTTGATGATGGCCAACCAGGAGGACCTGGCCGTCATCATGACCGCCGAGCAGGGCAAACCGCTGGCGGAAGCCAGGGGCGAGATCGCCTATGCCGACTCGTTCGTCGAGTGGTTTGCCGAGGAAGGCAAGCGGGTCTACGGCGACACCATCCC
>DAIERH010000142.1 GCA_027346925.1 Geobacter sp. | reverse complement strand
CCAGCCCATCATTACCATGCTTATCTTTACCCTTATTTTCGGTCGCTTGGCCAAATTTTCCTCGGATGGCATACCCTATCCCGTTTTCGCCTTCACTGCCTTGCTGCCCTGGACGTACTTTTCCCAGGCTTTGACAAAGACTTCAGGCAGCGTTACCAGCAGTTCGAACCTGGTCACGAAAATATATTTCCCGCGCCTGCTGATTCCACTCGCCGCTTCCATCGCGCCCGCGGTGGATCTGTTCTTTTCTTTCGTGGTGCTTCTGGCGCTGATGGCCTGGTTCAAGATCACCCCCACGTTCGGCCTGCTGGCTTTGCCCCTTTTTCTCGGCCTGGCCTTGTTGACGGCCCTTGCCGTGGGGCTCTGGTCCGCGGCGCTTAATGTGAGATACCGGGATGTGGGGAGCCTTATCCCCTTCCTGTGCCAGGTCTGGATGTATGCTTCGCCTGTAGCTTACTCGGTTAGCATGGTGCCGGAAAAATGGCGGCTGATCTACGGTCTGAATCCCATGGTCGGAGTGATTGAAGGTTTCCGCTGGGCTCTTCTGGGAAAGAGTACCCCCGACTATACGATGATCGCGGTGAGTTCTGCGATGGTATTTATCTTATTGGCGGGCGGCATTGTCTTCTTCAAGAGGATGGAACAGACCTTTGCCGACGTCATTTAAAGTGAAAAGCATGCAGAACCGGGGATAAAGCGGCCAAACGGGAAACCGCAGGGAAGATGCCATGCTGAGGCCCGCTTATCTCTGCCGCACGCAAGCCGTCACCAGTGAACGGAGATTTCAATGAGTCAAGTCATGATACACGCTGAAAACCTGTCGAAACAATACACTATCGCCAGCGGTACATCCCGTCACGACAACCTTGCCGAGCAGCTTGCCGATACTCTCAAGCATGTCCTTTTCCGTAATGGATGCTCACGGCCGGGGAATAAGACGTTCTGGGCCTTGAAGGACGTTTCCTTCGAAGTCAGGCAGGGCGAGATCGTCGGTATCATCGGACAAAACGGGGCCGGAAAAAGCACCCTGTTGAAAATTATTTCCCGGATAACCATACCTACGTGCGGCCAGGCCCGGATTTACGGGCGAATCGGTTCACTCCTGGAAGTGGGTACCGGCTTTCACCCCGACCTGACCGGCAGGGAAAATATTTACCTGAACGGCGCCATCATTGGGATGAAGAAGGAGGAAATACGCCGCCGGTTCGATGAAATTGTCGAATTTGCGGAAGTCTCTAAATTCCTTGACGTTCCTGTGAAGCGCTACTCAAGCGGAATGTTTGTACGTCTGGGTTTTGCAGTGGCAGCTCATCTGGAACCGGAGATCCTCCTGGTGGACGAAGTGCTGGCAGTGGGTGACGCGGCCTTCCAGAAAAAATGTCTGGACAAGATCGGCAGCGCGGCCAGGGAAGGGGGGGCCGTGATCTTCATCAGCCACAATATGGCCGCCGTCAACAGCCTCTGCAAGCGGGTTGTATGGGTGAACGGCGGCCGGATTGTGGATGACGGCCCGCCGGCTGAGGTGGTGACGAAATATCTGACTAAATCCGTTAAAGGCATGGACGTGACCGAAGAGGCCTGGGACGACGCCGGCACGGCGCCGGGCAACGACATGGTACGGCTCCACCGGGTGCGCGTACACAACCGCCACGGCCGTCCGGCGGACCCATTGACGATGCAGACGCCGTTCCAGGTGGAAGTGGACTACTGGAACCTGGTGCCCGGTGCCCGTCTCCATATCACGCTGCACCTGTATACCGCGGAAGGGATAATTGCATTTACCACAGGGGAGTTGAACAATCGTTCCATGCCGGCGGGACTCTTCCGAAGTGTGTGTCATATCACCGGCGACCTGTTGAACAGCGGACCGCATCGCTTTGTCGTCCTGGTTGTAAAGGACACGAGCTGTGTGATTTACAGCCATGAGAGCGGAGTTCCGATTAACATACTTGATGTGAAACAAAGAGAAGGTACCTGCTTTGGCAGGGAGCCGGGCGTTGTTCAGCCCGTTTTGAAATGGGTGACAGAATACCTGAGTGACGGGCAGGAGGTTAAAGCCTTGGCCTGAGACGATTTCCTTGACTGAGATGGAGAAACTGCCATGGAAAAGGTCATAATTTTCGGAGCCAGTTTGTTTGCTGAACTCTATTACCATTGTCTGACTCATGATTCTCCGTATGAAGTTGTGGCCTTTACCGTAGACCGCGAATACCTGGTAAAGGAAAATTTGTTTGGATTGCCTGTTGTTCCTTTTGAAGAAGTAGAGTCGTTTTATCCCCCATCCAACTACAAAATGATCGTTTCCACCAGCTTTCAGAAGGTCAATAGATTACGAGAAGAGAAGTATGTTCAGGCAAAGGCGAGGGGATACGAGTTGGTGAATTACGTCAGTTCGAAGGCATCCACTTGGCCTGGGTTGATACTGGGCGACAATTGCGCAATCGGCGCAAATTGCACCGTTGAGCCCTTTGTTACGATCGGCAATGACGTGACCGTAACGTCCTCCGTGACGATCGGCCATCATGTGGTCCTGAAAGATCATTCTTTCGTGGCCCCAGGCGCGGTGATACTGGGGGGGGCCACGGTGGAATCGCACTGCCTGATCGGCGCCAACGCAACCATAAAGGAGGGGGTAACCGTGGCGCGCGAATGCATAATCGGCACTGGTGTGTCAATTACCAAGAATACGCAGGAAAGGGGAGTTTACGTTAATCGGCCTCCCGAGTTGCATCCAAAGCGCAGTGACGAATTGAGAGAATGGTTGGCGTGGTCTGTGGACCCGAATAAACCCAGATGGGGCTCCGGAGCGAAACAGAAAACGATGAAATAGAATGGTGCAAGGAGCTTGTTTATGCAGGACGAACGGATGGAAACAGCAAAAACACCGACCAACGGGCCGACAAGTGTTTTCGACCACCCGCTGTCTGTCGAGCGCATTGATACCAGCGACGTGGGGGGGGCGGCACGAGTCCTCGCGGAGGCGTTCGCCGAGGATCCGGTGTTCCTTTGGGCCATGCCGAGAGCGGAGACGCGGCTGGCCGACGCCACGGCGTTTTTCACCTTTTACCTGCGGCGAACACGCTCTCGCCGTCGGGAAGTGTTCGCCACATCCGACCGTTCGGCTGTCGCGGTCATGACGCCGGTCAGCCAGCTGGGGCGCGAGAACCGCACGGACGCGCGCGACCTCCCCGCGCTGGTCCGCACTATGTCGTCCGCGGCCGACTACTTCCGCTGGATCGAGACCTTCCAACCCGACTGCGACCACCGCTACCTGGAATTCATCGGTATCTTGCCGGCGTACCGTTCGAAAGGGCGGGGATCCGTGCTTCTCGGGAGCCTGCTGGCGATGTCGGCCCGCGAAGGCCTCCCGGTCTGGTGTTGGTCGTCCAATCCGCGTAACTTGCCCTACTACCGCCGGCTCGGCTTCGAGTCGGGCGACGAGCTTCGCTGGAACAGCGACACGCCGGCAGTGACGCCCCTGCTGCGTCCGCCCGTGCCGTATACGGCATTATCCCCCTCAAGCGCAGCAGGTTAGGCTGGGGGCAAGGTTGCAAAGAGCGTCATCTCTCGGACCCGCAAGGAGAGCAGGTATGCGGCTGATTGTGATTCAGGATATGAACGAACTTCCGGCCTATTATCAGGATATCAAATCCTTTGGTGATGACGCCCTTTCGAAACATTCCTCCCACGTCATCGACGCGCTGATGGAATGGTTTGTGAGTTTTCGTTCCGACGACGACACCACCTTTGCCGCGAAAAGGGGGATAAATTTCCTTGGCCGTAAAAGCGTCCTCAGCTCCTTGTTTTTTATCCTCATGTATCATGGTGATACGTTAATTGCATTCGCCCCCCTTTTTCGCTTCAAAGTACATTTGGGGGACACTCCCACAGGTTACGAGGTGATCTCCTTTTGCCCCGATTCAACCATATTTTTCTATAATGACATTTTGCTGAAAAGCGGCTTTGAACCTCGCGCCTTGCAAGCTTTTGTGGATTTTTTCAGAGATTACAATAAAGCCGACCCCTACATAGTATTGTTGAATCATATACCGTCCTCTTCCGGCACTCTGCCGTTGCTCTTGAAGCACTCCATGGGTTTGCTGCCGCATGGATTCAACGTGGGCACTTCGCCTGTCTTCTGGAGGGGAGGAGTTTATCCATGGAATTTGGGCAAAATGCAGAGCACGTTACAGAACGCCTATGATAGCGGCGCTTTTTCCGACACAGCCCGCGCCAGCATTCGCACGGCAATCGAAAAAATCACCACTGCCAATAGGCCCATGCTTGTATTCAAAAAGAATCACCTTCCCTTGAAATCGTACATTTACAAAGTTTTCAGCGAAGGCGGACCTTCCGACTCATTGTTTGACCTCTATAATGCCATTGAAGCCCTTTTCCAATCACATCCAGTAAAATATCCCTACCTGGCGCTTCCCGAGTCGCCCGACGACTTCGTGAATTCGTTAAGTTCCGGCAAGCGCTATTACTACCAACGCTACCGCAAACAGTTTCTCGCTGATAATGGTCACTTCGTAAAACTGCGCGGCAATTCCATCGCGGGCCAGGACATTGATGAGTTCATTACGCTGCATCGTGAAAGATGGGGCGCGAATTCCAATATCCTGAACAAGATGACTGCATCGTTTATTTTTTCGTTCCTGAAACAATTGGCGCTTAATGGTCACCTGACCCTGTTTTTTGCCTGTCATGAATCCAGACGCATCGCATCCATGTGCTGCATTGATCTCAATGGCCGCCGCGAGTTTCTCTCCTCGGGCCGATCTCTCAATGATGAGAAATTGCGAGCCGGCAAATTACTGCTGTTCGAGGCAATCATCGACTCGATCAATGACGGCCTGCGTGTCTTTGATTTCGGGTATGGAGACGAAGCGTACAAATCGGATTTCAATTGGTCGTATGTCACAAACAACGTTATTGCCCTTTCCCATAATCTGCATCCCAGGCAGTTTGCCAATATCATGCCGCTGTATGAGGAAGTCTTATTATAGCGTGGCTACATGACATCATGCGTCAAAGGAGGTGACATTCAGATGACTAACTTGGAGAACCTTGAAAAATTCATGCTTGACGAGATCGTTGCCGGGCTCGGCAGGAAATCATTGGCTCCTGATGAGGATCTGCTCGAACAGGGAATGATCGATTCGCTGGGAGTCATGAAACTGATCGTATTCATCGAGGAGACCTTCCGGTTGTCGGTGGATGACGAGGAGATAGTTCCCGAGAACTTCCAGTGTCTTAACAGCATGGCGAACTTTATCGAGCATAAGATGCGGAACGGGGCCCGCCTTTGAAGTGCAGGCGAAAGGAGAATCAGATGGAAACCAGAGATATTCCGATGGTGCCCAATAGAAAGACTTCCCTGCCCAGAGTGTATGGCGACACTCCCTCCTTCCTGGGAACCCCCGTACTCGATCCAAAGGCGCTCGCGGACGGGTATGATGTCATTGTCGCCGGCGTGCCCTGGGAAGGGACGGTGACGTGGGGCTCTTTCAGTGGTTGCGAGTTGTCGCCGAAGACCATACGGCATGCTTCCGCGCGATACGGCGGGTTTCTCCCCGAGTACGGGTTGGACCTGTTCGATTATCTGAAAATAGGTGACATCGGGGATGTTCCGGTAAATCCGAATGACGAACTGGATACCATGAAAAACGTGCACGAGGTGATGGGGCAGGTCTATGGAAACCACAGCATTCCATTCGTGCTGGGGGGAGATCATTCCTTTACCCCGGAGATAGTCAGGGCCTTGAGCGACAATGTCAATGGAGATATCGGCCTGATCCATTTTGACGCCCACCTGGATAACTCAAACGGTTTTGGCACCGACAGATGTCCGCGCTGCGGACCGATCCACCGGATCGCCCAGATTGAAAAAGTGCGAAAAAAGAGCATTGCGCAAATCGGGATCAGGGGCCCGCGGAATTCTTCCGCACAGTTCGAGTATGCCCGGCAAATGGGAGCACGGGTTTTCGCCATAAACGAGATCAGAAGCCGGGGGATCGATGATGTCATCGATGAGGCGATCGACATTGCACACCGGAATACGAAGCATGTCTTTGTCACCATTTGCAGTGACTGCATCGATGCGGGCTTCAATCCGGGTGGCCCTGCCGACTTCAACGGCCTCATGCCCCATGAGTTACT
>DAIERH010000141.1 GCA_027346925.1 Geobacter sp. | reverse complement strand
GCTGGTGCCACATTCTGCAAGAGCAGAAGGTGACGGTCTGGTATACCGCGCCCACAGCCATCCGCCGTTTGATGCGCCTGGGCGTCGAGCCGCGCAAAGAGTACGACCTGAGCCACCTGCGCCTGATTCACAGCGTCGGCGAGCCGCTCAACCCGGAGGTGATTGCATGGGGCAGGGAGGTGCTGGGAAAGGACATCCACGACACCTGGTTCCAGACCGAGACCGGCGCCATCATGATCGCCAACCGTCCCGGACTTTCCATCCGCCCCGGTTCCATGGGGACCCCGCTCGCCGGCATCGAGCCCGGTATCCTCGATGACGACGGCACGCCGCTTCCCGACGGTGAGCACGGCCATCTCTGCGTCAGGGAGGGGTGGGACTCCATGTTCGTCACCTACCTGGGCAACGATACCGCCTATGCCAGCAAGTTCAGGAACGGCTGGTACCACACCGGCGACATGGCCTGGCGGGACAAGGACGGCTACTACTGGTTCCTGGGACGCAGCGACGACGTCATCAACACCGCCGGCCATCTGGTGAGCCCCTTCGAGGTGGAGAGCGCCCTGCTGGAGTTGCCCGAGGTGGCGGAGTCCGGGGTGATCGGAGCGCCGGACGACCTGCTCTTCGAGAAGGTGGTTGCCTTCGTCAATTTCCGCAGCGGCGTGGAATTCACCCCAGAGCTTGAGCTCAAGATCCGTCTGCACATCGCCAACCGCCTCTCGTCGGTTGCCATTCCGCACGAGGTGATTCCGGTTGCCGCAGTACCCAAGAACAAGAGCGGCAAGATCATGCGACGCGTCCTCAAGGCGCGCTACCTCGGCCAGGATGCCGGGGATACATCCACCCTGGAGGATTCACCATGACAACCCTGGAAACGCTGGAACCGATCTTTCGCGAGGTATTCGACGACAAGAGCATCACCCTGCGCCGCGAGACCACCGCGGATGATATCGAGGAGTGGGATTCCCTCACCCACATGAACCTGGTGGTCGCCCTTGAACTGAAGTTCAAGGTAAAGTTTGCCCTGGGTGAAATGCAGAAGCTGAAAAATGTCGGCGAAATGCTGGATCTGATCAACAAGAAACTGGCTTAGGGAGGAGTTGACGGGTGCTGTTCAACTCCTTCGAGTTCATCCTTGCCTTTCTGCCGGCGACGTTGCTGGTCTACTTCGTTCTGCTGCGGCAACGGCTGACCATGGCGGCCAAGTCGTGGCTTTTGTTCGCCTCGCTCTTCTTCTACAGCTGGTGGAACGTGAGGTACCTGCCGCTGATCCTGGGCTCGATCCTCTTCAATTACACCATCGGCGGGCTTTTGGCCGAGTACGACGCGGACAGGCCCAAGGCGGTCTCCAAGCGGGCGATCTTCGTCACCGGCGTCATCGCGAATATTCTTCTCCTCTGCTGGTTCAAGTACATGGACTTCTTCATCGCTACCGCCAACGGGCTCCTGGGGACGCACCTGCCGCTCCTGAAGATCGTGCTTCCCCTGGGGATCAGCTTCTTCACCATCACCCAGATCGCCTTCCTGGTGGACGCCTACGAAGGGCTGGTGGAGGAGCGCAACCTCCTCAACTACGCCCTGTTCGTGACCTTCTTCCCCCACCTGCTGGCCGGCCCGATCCTGCACCACAAGGATATGATGCCCCAGTTCGAGCGCCTGCGGAACAAGGTGGTCACCTGGAAGAACCTCTACCTGGGGCTGATGCTCTTCTTCCTTGGGCTCTTCAAGAAGGTGGTCGTGGCCGACACCTTCTCCCAGTGGGCCTCGGCCGGTTTCGACACGACCCAACCCCTGACCCTGGTTCCGGCCTGGCTGGCCGCTCTTTCCTACACCTTCCAGCTCTACTTCGACTTCAGCGGCTACAGCGACATGGCCGTGGGCATAGGCTGGATGTTCAACGTCTCCCTGCCGATCAACTTCAACAGCCCCTACAAGGCCACCGGGATGATCGACTTCTGGAAGCGCTGGCACATCACCCTGACCACCTTTGTCACCACCTACCTCTACACCCCCATCCTGCGCGCCTTCGGCCGGATCACCTTCTCCCGCTCGCTAGGGGCCATCTTCCTGGCCATGCTGATCTCCGGCTTCTGGCACGGTGCCGGCTGGACCTTCATCATCTGGGGGGGGATGCACGGCCTGGGGCTGGTGGTGAACCACGCCTGGAAGAAACGAAAACTGCCCATGCCCGGATTGTTGGGGTGGTTGATCACCTTCAACTTCGTCAATCTCTCCTTTGTCTTCTTCCGGGCCAAATCCCTTGACAACGCCCTGCGCATGCTGGGGGGGATGGCCGGCATGAACGGGGTCATGCTGCACCGCTCGCTGGCCACGTCCAAACTCCTCGCCAAAATGGGGATCACCTTCGGCGGGTGGCTCGACGCCATCAAGGGGAGCGACCGGACCTGGATCATGGTCCTCTGCGCGTTCCCGATCGTTGTCTTCTGGAAAAACTCCCTGGAGATCGTCTCCCGTGTGCGCCCTGCCTGGAGTTGGTTCGCCCTGCTGCTGATCGTTGCCTACTGGTCGCTCCTCGACATGAGCAAGGTGAGCGAATTCCTGTACTTCCAGTTCTAGGATGCCGATGATGCGTTACCGACGCTTTGCGCTAACCTTTGTCATTGCCCTTGCCCTCTTTGTGACGGGCAATTACGTGATCTGGAAATCGGTCACCGAGGACCTGATCACCGACCGCCATTACGATGGCGGCGACCTCTCCCGCATGGGCTATCTCCCCGGCTCCAAGATCTACCGCCGCAACACGACCGACCTCACCCGGCGGCACATACGCATCGAGGAGTACGACGGCCGCCGGGTGGACATGATCACCATCGGCGACTCCTTCTCCAACGGGAGAGGGGGAGGCTACAACCGCTTTTACCAGGATTACATCGCGACCCTGAACGGCTTCGACGTCCTGAACATCCCGAGGCACAACGACCTGTCCCCCCTTGTCTCCATCGCCGACTTGGCGCACAGCGGCTTCCTGAAAAAAACCGGGGCCCGGTACCTGCTCCTGGGGGTGTCCGAAAAAGCCTGGCGGGAGATGGCCGGTTCCGATCCCCTCGGGAACAGCCTCGACGACACGGCGCGACAAGCGTTCAAACGCGCCGACTATGAAGCCGCGTTACCCCGGGTGGCATTCATCAACAACGGCAATTTCAAGTTTCTGCTCAATGCGTTGCTCTACAGGTTCTCGGACCATGCCGTTTTCAGCCAGGTGTACCGCGCGCAGTTGATCAAGCCCCTGTTCACCGCCAGGGACTCCCGGACACTGCTCTACTTGCGGTATCGTGAAACGCCGGGGCACGAGCAGGTGGTACGGGTGAACGACAATCTGAACCAACTGGCCGAACTTCTCGGCCATCAGGGAATTACGCTGATTTTCATGCCATGTGTTGACAAGTACGATCTCTACCGTCCATACTTGCGTTCTCCGCGCTACGCGCCGGGCACTTTTTTTGAGGAACTGCGGCCCCTGCCGAAACGCTACCTGTTCGTGGATACGAAAATGATTCTGAATGACCTGCTCCTGCGGGGTGAGAAGGACGTCTATTATCCCGACGATACCCATTGGAGCTGGAAGGCTTCCCGGGCACTGGCCCGAGCCATTCCGCTGCAACAAAACGCGCGCAAAGGCTCCGCACCATGAATGAGCTCTACGACATAAAATCAGAGGGGTACTATTCGGGGGTCCGTCAATCGCTCATCGACCTGATGCCCCCGGGCCCCAACAAGGTTCTCGAATTGGGGTGCGCCAAGGGGTATACCCTGCTTGCGGCCAGGGAGGCCGGCAAGGCCGCCGAGATCGTCGGCATCGACATCCTCCCCCGGGAACAATCCCACGAACGTTTGGACCACTACCTCCGGAACGAGTCGGACAACATCGCCATCGACTACCCGCCCGGCTACTTCGACGTCATTCTCTGCGCCGATGTGCTGGAACATTTCGTGGACCCGTGGCATAGCGTCCGGCAGCTGCATCATTACCTCAAACCGGGAGGTGTCATCATCGCCAGTATTCCCAACATACGCTTTTACAAGACCACCCTGGGGATCCTTCTGGAGGGCGACTTCCGCTATGACGACGATGGGGGCATCCTCGACAAGACCCATCTCCGTTTTTTCTGCAAGCGGAACATGGCGGAGTTGTTCACGGGGGCCGGGTTTCAGATCGCGGGCTTTCATTGTAAGATGTCCTTTTTGTACCGCATCCTGACAGCCCTTTCCCTGGGATTGTCGGAAGGGTTGTGGGTCCGGCAGTACACCATCGTGGCGCGCAGGCCCGAAACCGGCCCCAAAGAGCGCCCTGGCACCCATGGTTAAGCAGATGCGCGTCCTGATCATCAAAACCTCGGCCCTGGGCGATGTGGTCCATAGCCTGCCGGTCATCGACTACCTGCACCAGGTCTCACCCGGCATCGAGATCGACTGGGTCGTGGAGCAGGCCTTCCGGCCGGTGCTGGAGCACAATCCGCGGATCAGCATGATCCACGGCGTTTGCTTCAAGAAATGGAAAAAGCAGCCGTTTTCCGCCGAGACGCGCGATGCCGTCCGGAAGACGATCCGTACGCTCCGCAGCCGGCGCTACGACCTGGTGTTCGACCTGCAGGGCAACATCAAGAGCGGGCTCATCACCCGCCTCTCGGGGTGTGCCGACCGGATCGGCTTCAGCCGCGAGTCGGTGCGCGAGTCGCTGAACCTGTGGTGCACCACGCGCCACGTCCCCTTCCGGCCGGAAGACGATCACGTCACCGGCCGCTACCTGCGGCTGGTCAGCGTCCCCTTTGGCAGGGACTACCATTCCATGACCCTCTCCGCGAGGATCGTCACCACGGCCGAAGAAGACGCCGCTGCCGCGGCATTCATGGCCACCCTGCCCGACGGGCTGGTGTTCCTGTTCCAGCCCGGCACCACCTGGCCGACCAAGCTGTGGCGCGAGGATGCCTGGATCGAGCTGGGCAGGCTGGTGCACAGCCGTTTTCCCGGCGCCACCATCCTGCTCAACTGGGGCAGCGACGGAGAAAAACAGGATGCACAGCGGATCGCGGCCGCGGTCGGCGGCAGTATCCGCCTGTTGCCCTGGCTCTCCATCGCGGAGTTGATCCCGCTGATCAGGATGACCGATCTGGTGGTGGGTGGAGATACCGGGCCGGTTTACATCGCCGCCGCCCTGGGCACGCCGACCGTGTCGTTCTACCGGGCCACCGACGCCCGGCTGTACCGTCCCTTCGGCAACCGCAACGTGGTGCTCCAGTCGCCGCTCCCCTGCTCGGCCTGCGGCCTGCGGAAGTGCGAACGGGACGAGCAGTGCCGCGGCAGCATCGCCGTGGCCGACGTGCTGGCAGGCATCGAGCAGGTTCTCGCTTAGCAAAATGATTTAAACGTAAAGACGCGAGGAAATAATAAAATCGGCTTTCCAGTAATTTTCTTTGCGGCTTTCGGTTCTTTGCGTCTTTGCGTTATTAACTGCACTTTTCAGGTTTAACCTCCGAGGAGAACACACCATGGATCTACAACTGAACAATCTCCCCCAGCTCTTTGACCGCTGCATCGCCTACTGGCACGGAGACCCGGCGGAGTGGAGACCGGCTGGCGAGACGGTGCATCCCCTGGCGCTGGAGCTGGCCCGTGAAAACTACCTGCTCTGGCACGAGGAGGACAAGGCCCGCCGCACCGACGTGGACGACAGCGCCATCGCGGCCGTCAAGCGCGCCATCGACCGGCTCAACCAGCGGCGCAACGACCTGATCGAACAACTGGACGAGGCCATCCTGGCTGAACTGGCGAAAACCGTTCCCGAGCCGGCCACGGACCTTATCAACTCGGAAACGCCCGGCAGCATCGTTGACCGCATCTCCATCATGTCGCTCAAGGTATACCACATGGACGAGGACAGCCGGCGCGACGACATCGGCGGCGAGCACCGCCAACGCTCACTCCAGCGCCTGGCCATGCTCAGGCTGCAACGCGACGACCTGTACACTGCCCTGGAACAGCTGCTGAGCGACTATACGGCCGGCAGAAAGCGGATGAAGCTGTACAAACAGTTCAAGATGTACAACGACCCCTCGCTGAACCCAGAACTGTACCGAAAACGGCAGACGGGATGAAGATTGCCCTTGTCAGGCTCACCTCTCTGGGCGACATCATCCTCGCCATGGCCACGCTCCAGGTTATCCGCCGCCGCCTGCCGGGATGCCGCATCACCTGG
>DAIERH010000140.1 GCA_027346925.1 Geobacter sp. | reverse complement strand
CACCGCATCCTCCGCTGCCGGCGACGACCAGCGCTGCGAACAAAAAGCGACCAACAATTTTCCGAATCATGAAACCTCCAGCGCTTACGCGTTATTGAACACAGATCAGATCGTGCCGACGATCCTGGGCGTGATGAAGATCAGCAACTCCGTCTTTGTCTTGGTCTTGATGTTCGATTTGAACAGCTTGCCGAGAAACGGGATGTCCATCAGGAACGGCACCCCGTCGTCTTCTTCGGTCTCGCTGTCCACGTAGATACCGCCGATAACCGTTGTCTCCCCATCCTTGAGCAGCATCTCGGTGAGGGCCTCTTTGTTGTTGATCGGCGGCGGTCCGCTACCGTTACTGGTACCGGCCGAATCGTTCTTGGCATCGATCTTCATGCCGATGGTGCCATTGGCGTTGATGTGCGGGGTCACCTCCAACGACAGCGCCGCAGCCACGAACTGAGTCACCGGGCCGGTATTGGCGGAAGAGGTCTGATAGGGGATCTGCTGCCCTTGAATGATCTTGGCGGTCTTATTGTTGATCGTGGCCACCTTGGGCGTGGATATGACCTTGACCAGGCCGATACTGGCCGCGGCGCTGAGGCGCATATCGAGCTGGATATTGCTGGTCAGCGTACCGAACGAGATCCCCGTGTCGGTACCGGGGCTGATTCCGGTGCCGCTGGTGACGGGGATGTTGGTCAGTCCGCCGAATCCGGTATCCACGCTATTGATCCCCATGAAAGAGGCGGAACCGTCCCGGTAGTGCACGCCCCAGTTGACGCCCAGGCTGCGCGTGAAGGAAGACGTGGCCTCGACGATGCGCGCCTCGATCATAACCTGCTTTTCCGGCACATCCAGTTGTTGGAGAAGCCTGCGCATATCCTCGATCGCCTGGGGGATATCGCGGACAATGACCTTGTTGGTCCTGGGATCGTCGGTTATGGTGGCCCGTTCATGCTGCTTCAGTTTTTCGAATTGGCCCTTGATGTCCGCGATGTTCGCGTAGTTGATGCTGAATGTCTCCGTCTTCATCTCCATGGCACGGGTCAGGGCCTTTTTGTTCTCCTGCTCAAGCTCGATGTCGGACTTGAATTTGCCCTTGCCCTTGATGATGATGATGTTGCCTTCCTCACGCTTATCCAATCCCTTGGTGTCCAGGATGATGTCCAGGGCCTGGTCCCAGGGCACGTTGACCAGTTTGATGCTGATGGTGCCGCCCACATCGTCGCCCAGCACGAAGTTCTTGTTGCTGACCTCGGAGAGGAGTTGGAAAATCTTGCGTACCTCGGCATCGGCAAACTCCAGGGTCACCTTACGCCCCGTATATTTTTTGGCGGTTTCGAGGGGTTTAGCGGCTGGCTCGGCA
This sequence comes from Geobacter sp., assembly GCA_027346925.1. GTDB lineage: Bacteria > Desulfobacterota > Desulfuromonadia > Geobacterales > Pseudopelobacteraceae > JACPFJ01. The sequence goes on along the minus strand of DAIERH010000140.1, from coordinate 4,951 downwards.
GGCTGGGCAAGCTCGGCGGGAATTTCCGCCGCCTTCGCGGGAGAGGCCTTGGTGGAAGCGGAAGCCGCGACCTGCGGGACGGCCTCCCCCTGTGGGGCCTGGATGGTTTCCGGCGCCGGCCCTTCGGGATTTTTGAAATCAATGAAAAGCATGTCCCCTTGCTGCTTGAAGTCGTATGCCGCCGGGGAGCGGAGCGCAATCTTGATCCGGGTGTCGGTACCCGTACGGGTCTTGACGAGGAAAGGGGTCACGCGCAATACGGGCGAGGTTGCGAATGATTCGGTTTCAAGCGAGCGTTGCAGTCGCTTGGGGAGCCCCGCATTCTTGAGGGTGAGGGTAACGAAACCCGGAGTTTTGACCGGCGGGACGACGACCACGTCGCCCGCAATCTTTACGGAGAGCCGTGAGATGCCGTCTACCACCTGGAAGTCGATCATTGCCACTGCGGGACGGACAGCGCTTTTTTCAACCGGTTTTTCTTCTTGTCTTGCGAGCGGCTGTTTCGACGGCGCTTCTACGGTTGGCAGCGTTGCGGGAGCCGCTGGTTTTGCCTCTGTCCGCAAGGCCGCCTCGGCCGCTTTTTCAGCGCGGGCAATAGCCGCTTTTGCACTTGGCCCGGTTGTTTCGCTCAAGGAAACAGTAACCCCCTCACTGGACCTGGCAGCTGAAGCTTCGGGAAAGCTGCCGTTAACGGCATCGAGCACAACGCGGATCTTTCCGGGATACTCCCCGATGCGCGCCACCGCGACCCCGTCCGCATTCACCGGCACGACCCGGCTGGCAAGCCCGTTCTTCACGTCAAACAGATCGACGACAAAGCGCTCGGGCTTATTGAGGCGGAATGCCTTGAACTCCCCGGCACCACCGTTGATCGCAAGTATGATGGCATTGTCCTTGACTGAAATCGCCGTAAGGGAACGGGACCCCGCCCCTGCGGACGCCTTGGCGGCCTCGGGGGGGCCCGCTGCGGGAGGTGCGGGCGTTTCAGCCGGTGACGCAGCGGGTCCCGCGACGGGTGCTGCTGTTGCTACGGGAGTTTGGGATGTTTTCGGGGCAACGGTTTCCGGCGCTTTTACCGCAGCAGCTTCCGGAGCGGCACCAGGGGGAGTTACGGCTGTCTCGACCGCCGTAACTGCCGGCGCGGGAAAGGATATCCTCAGTTCCCCCTTCTGGCCAGGAGCAGAGGAGATAACCGGCTCCGCATCCCTGACAAGTCCGATATCAAGCCGGGTCAGCACGCCGGCATCCGTGTCGTAGCGGTTGACGGTAACGGTCTTGAAATTTCCTTTGTCGATGACGATCGGGCTACTGACCGCCCCCTGGGTGGCCTGCGACAGATCAACCACCAAACGCAGTGGTGCAGTGGTCTTGTAACTGGTATACGCTGCCGGAGCAGACAGCTTGATGACCAGTTCGGCCCCTTCACCCTCGCCCGAGACGCTGATCGACTCTATGACGGCAAGCTTTGATGCGGGTTTCGGGCCGGCCTCGGGGGCGGCATGGGCAGTCCTGACCGGACCGGGCAAGAAACCAGCCGTCATGGCAAGGACAACCAGCAGGGCCTTCGTATGTTTCGTCATCCACTTCATGCGGAACTCCTTATTGTTTCCTGGGGAGGGTAAGCCTGATCCTCTCCTTGCGCACCTTGCCGTTATCATCCCGGAACTGCTCAAGCACCTCCACGCCACTGGTGGTGATCGACGTTACCCGCCCTTCGTTTTTCCCGATCGTCATGCCGACCTTGAGCACATACCCCTTGTGGTTGGGGTCAACGACCATCGCCCGGTTCTCCCGGTCTCCCGTAACGACGCCGATCAAGGTAAATTGAGTGACATCAAAACGGTGAATCGGGATTGCATCTTTCAATGCCCAGCGTCCCCTCGCCTCGGAAGCGCTTGGCTCCGCCTTGACGGCTACAAACGGCTTGAAGGGATCTTTCTTGTTGCTGAAATCAAACTGGTTTACCGGGGGTGGCGACAACGTGAGGGCTGAACTGAGCTGCTTCTGAACAGGCTTCGCCTGAGGGGCGACCGGTTTCGAAGCAGTAGCGCCGGGCGGTGCCGGTGTCTTCGTGTTGCACCCCGCAAGCGCGGCCGCAACCCCCACCACGGGTATCAGGACGCAGACAATGCTATTTTTTGACAGGTTTCTTATCATCCTTCATTTCTTTCTTATCCAGAAAACGGAATGTGGTTGCCAGGCAACTCACCTTGGTAATCATCTTGTTGTTCACGTTGCGGATATCGGAAAACGTCACATTGGTGATATTGATGATGCGGGGGATATTGGCCACGGCAGCGAAGAAGTTGGCCACACTGTGGTATGACCCTGAAACGAAGATATCGACCGGGACCTCGGCGTAAAAATCCTTGACGGCTTCTGCCTTGGGCTGGAACTTGAGGAAGTCGAGACCGGCATTTTTGCCGAGTGTGGTAATGCTGGTCAAAAGCGAAGGGATCTCCTTGGAGTTCGGCAGCTCGGTCAAAGCCTGGGCCAACTCCTTGCTGAGCTGTTCGTACTCGGCCTTGAGACGCGGCAGATTGTTCGCGATCCTGGTCTTATCGTCTACCTCGGTCTGAAGCTTGGCGAGATCGTCCTTGAGCTTTGCCTCTTCCTTGTACTTGGGGATATACAGAAACCAGACCATGGCAGCCGCCTCAATCACGACAACGGCAGCGAGAATGAGCAACTTCTGCTTGGTCGGCAGCTTGAGTATTTTTTCTACCTGTGGATCCATGGTCAATCCGTCCCGACGGTTGAGATGCGCTACTTGGGGGCGTTCGGCGCAGGCTGCTTGGCCGGTTCGGGCCCCGTACGCAGCTTGCAGGAGAGCTCGAAACGCTTCAGCTTGGTGCCCCCGCTCTCGATCTGTTCCGAAACAACCAACTCAACTCCCATATAATCGGCCGAGCCCTCCAGGCTGCGCATGAAGGCGGCGATCAATTCTTCGTTGGTGGCCATGCCTGAAATCTTGATGGCTTGACCGCTCTCGCTGTAGCCGGTGAGCCATAACTGGTCGGGGGTGATATCGCTCAGTGTGGCAAGCCGATGGGCCGGACCGGTCTTGTTCTTGCGCAGCTGCGCCAGCACATCCAGTTTTTTCCTGACCTGGTCCTTCAGGGTCTTAAGTTCTTCCAGTTTGCCGATCTTCTTCTTCAATTCGTTGATCTTGGTGGTGGCGACGGAAATATCGTCTTGTGTCGCGGATATCTGCATCCGCTTGACAACATACATCGACGCGACAACCGCTGCCACCAGCAAGAGGCTGACGCAGAATATGGCGATCTGCTGTATGGCCGATTCCTTTTTCCTGGCGGCCCTGAGCGGTAACAGGTTGATCTTGATCATTTGTCCCCTACCCTCCGTATGGCAAGCCCCACGGTTACTGCCATGAGCGGAGCGATCTCCGCAAGGTATTCAGGGTCAAACTCCTTATCGTTACAGGTGATCCTGGCAAAGGGATTGATCATCTCAACCGGCACCCCGAGCTTTTCGTTGATGACCTCCAGCAGGTTATACACCTTCGAGCAGCCGCCACTCAAAAAGATACGGGTAATCCTTTCGTCGGAGGCCGTCGAGTTATAGAAATCCAGGGAACGCCTGATTTCCTGGGTGATGGTCTCATTGACCTTGTCGAGCACTTCCAGAAGGGCATTGTTGCCGGCCTTATTGGCCAGCAATTTCATGGACTCTGCTTCGGAACTGCTCAGGCCCATCTGTTTCTGAATCTCCTCGCTGTAGAGGTTGCCGCCCATCTGGACATCCCGGGTAAAGAGGGTAATGCCGGATTTGACGATATTGATGTTCATGACGCTGGCCCCGATGTTGATCAGCGCGACCACATCGTCAGGGTCCACGTCATGGTTGATTTCAAAGGCGTTTTGGATCGTGAACGAGGCCACGTCCACCACCGAAAGCTGGAGCCCGGCCTCGTTGAATACGGCTACGTAATCGTTTATCAGGTCTTTTTTGCTGGCCACGAGCAGAACGCTCATCTTGGTGGGGTCGATGCTGTCGGGGGACAGGATCTGGAAGTCCAGGTTGACGTCGTTGATGTCAAAAGGAATATACTGCTCCGCCTCCCAGACTATCTGGTCTTCGAGCTCCTCGGTGGTCATGGTGGGGAGCGTGATCTTGCGGATAATGACCGAATTGCCGGAGATCGAGCAGGCGACATCCCTGGCCTTTATACCGAGACTTGCCACGAGATTCCTGATGGCCCCCACGATGGAGGCGCTGTCCATCAGGGTGTTGTCGACAATGGCCTCGGGCGGCAGCGGCATGATGCCGGCATTGAGCAGGCGATACGCCCCCTTCTGCGCCTTGAGTTGCACCAGTTTTACCGAACTGGAGCCAATGTCGATGCCGATGACCTCTTTTTTCTTTTTAAAGAAAAGCATGTCGCATTCCTGTCGGGATCAATCCAGAAAGACCTTGCCCTTTTCGTCCAGCGAGTACCCAAGCGCCAGGATAATCTTGCGCATGGTATCCATGCGGCACTGCTCCCCCCGTTCGATCCTGCCGATGGTAAGGGGCGACACACCGGCCTGGCGGGCCAATTCCGACTTGCTCATCAGGCGGGATTCTCTGATCGTCTTGACCTTGTTTCGAGCCTTCATACACAAATCCTATAACTAGATATAATTTGCGTATCTGTTTACAACAACTACTATTAATGTCAAGCAAATTATGCACAATTATACAAAACATTAAAAAAAACCGGGACGATTGCACACCACGGACTATTTGAAACATGGGTAAACCCACCATCGAGACGGCGGATCCGCGGGCAGCCATCACCTCTCCATCCTGCCCGGTTCGTGGCCTGCTCATCCGCTCAGTAGGCATACAGGTCCTCAATATTCGCCTGCGCGGTGGGATTGTCCTTCCGTTCTCCCTGGATCTCGATCCGGTAGATGTACGGGATCTGTTGCGGCCTTAGTAACGAGGA
>DAIERH010000013.1 GCA_027346925.1 Geobacter sp. | reverse complement strand
GTCAACTCCTATCCACCCGTCCGGATATCGTCCCCCGGCCCTTTGTGCATGAGTTCGAGAAACTTCAGGACAGCGTGCCCTGCTTCTCGTTCGATGAGTTGAAGGCCCAGGTTGAACGGGAACTGGCCGCCCCGGTGGAGGCATTCTATAGCGGGATCGATCCGGATCCGCTGGCGGCTGCCTCCATCGCCCAGGTACACCGGGCCCGCCTTATCACCGGCGAAGAGGTGGTCATAAAGGTGCGCCGTCCCGGTGTCGTGGAATTGGTCGAGTCAGATATCAGCGCCCTGATGGGATTGGCGCACCTGGCCGAGCGTCATGTGGCAGGCAGCGAGATCTACGACCCGGTAGGTGTGGTGCGTGAATTTGCCCGCACCATCCGTCGTGAAATGGATTTTACCCGTGAGGGGCACACCATTGAAAAGTTTCGCGAGAACTTCACTGCTGTAAAATGGCTCCATTTCCCGAGCGTTCATTGGCAACAAACCACCCGCGGCGTCCTGACCCTCGAATACGTGGACGGGATCAAGGTTTCTGACCTGGATGCCCTCGACAGGGCCGGGCTGGACCGCAAGCTGATCGCCCGCCGGGGCGCCGACGCCTTTCTGGAGATGGTCCTTTCCCATGGATTTTTCCATGGCGACCCCCATCCCGGTAATGTGCTGATCCTGGCGGACAACGTCATCTGTCTCCTGGACTATGGTATTGTGGGGCGGCTGGACGAAGCGCTGAAGAGCTTCATCAGCGATATCCTGTTTGCCATCGTTAATCGCGACGTTGACGAGGTGGTATCCCAACTGCTGTTTGCCGGCGATATCTCGGAGAACCTCGATGTTCGCGCCCTTAAGCGAGATCTTGCCACCTTTATCGACAGTTACTACGAGATCCCGCTTCACGATATCCAGGTGGGGCGGATGCTGCTGGAGTTCATTGAGATCGTCACCCTGTACAACATCCGCATCCAGCCCGATTTGATGCTGCTGATCAAGGCATTGGTGATCATCGAAGGCATGGGGCGCACCCTTGACCCCGATTTCGATATGATCGAGCACCTGCGCCCCTTTATGGAAAAGGCCTGGCGCCAGAAATTCTCACCCCGGCGCATCGTCCGCGACATCAACTCGATCATGCTGTCGTATGTGAACCTGGCCCGTGATATGCCCCGCGATCTGAAAGAGATTGTCAACCGAATCAACCGCAACAAATTCAAGATCGACCTTGAGCATCGCGGTCTGGATAAATTCACCACCGATTTCGACCGCTCCGTCAATCGTCTCTCCTCCAGCCTGATCCTGGCGGCACTGATCGTTGGATCATCGATCATTATGCAGACCAGCAGGGGACCGCAACTGCTCGGGTTTCCCATGCTGGCCTTTCTCGGCTACACCGTGGCCGGCGTGATCGGGCTCTGGCTGGTATATGCCATCATCCGTTCGGGGAGACTCTGAATGCGGCCAAAACGGGATAATGCAGCAGAGGTGACGGACTGATGGACACCAAACTCTCGGGCTACGAACGGAAAAAGAGGATTCGCGAAGGGATCATCATTATCCTGTCGATCATTCTGATCGTCTTTCTGACCAAGGCCGAGATCCGCCTGACACAAATCAGCGCCGACGCACCCATGGGAAGCAATATCGCCATCTTTGGCGTCATCAACGTGGTGATCCTGCTGGTTATACTGCTGGTCTACCTGGTGTGCCGCAATGTGGTCAAACTCTTCGTGGAGAGCCGCTCCAACCCGTTGGCCGCCCGACTGCGCACCAAGCTGGTGCTCTCCTTTGTCGGCCTCTCGCTGATACCCACCCTGCTGCTGTTTTTTGCTGCCGCCGGTTTCATCAACAACACCATTCACAATTGGTTCAATACCCAGGTAGAGACCTCGCTGAGCGAGTCGCTGGAGGTTGCCCAGACCTATTACAAGAATTCCGCCTCCAATGCCCTCTACTATGGCCGTCAGATCAGCGGGTTCATAAAGTCGCAGAAACTGCTGAACCAGGATAACCTGCCGCGACTGCGGGAACTGATCCGCCAGAAACAGACGGAGTACAACCTGGGGGTTGTGGAGGTTTACTCGGCACAGCGCGAGGAACTGGTGCGGGCCGCCAATCCGGCCGTGCCCAAGGGTGAATTCACCAATCCCGCCTCGGAAGATATCAAACGTGGCTTGGCCGGCAGTGAACTGACCCGCATCAACCAGGCCGGAAAGGCCGACCTCATCCGCGGCATCGTGCCGGTTTATTCCACCTGGAATGAACGGGATGTGGTCGGAGTAGTGGTGGTCAACTATTACGTGCCCTATTCGCTGGTCAACAAGATGAAGGAGATCAGCGATTCCTACCACGAATTCCGCCAGCTCAAGATACTCAAAAACCCGATCCGGACCGGCTATATCATCACCCTGTTTCTGATCACGGCGGTGCTCGTCTTCTTTGCCTACTGGATGGGGGTCTACCTGGCCAACAGCATGACTAGGCCAGTGCAGGAGTTGGTGGAGGCGACGAGGGCCGTGGCGGACGGCAATCTCAGCGTTCATATCGAATCCTTTGCCGCCGACGAGATCGGCATGCTGGTCCAATCATTCAACCGCATGACCGATGACCTGCGCGCCAAGCAGCAGGCGCTTAATGCCTCAAACCAGGAACTCTCCCGCATTAACCAGGAGATCGAGCAGCGGCGGCGCTATATGGAGATCGTCCTGCGCAACGTGGCGGCTGGGGTGATCTCGGTGGATAAGGCAGGGATGATCACCACAATCAATACTTCGGCCGAGAAACTGCTCGGCATAAACACCGGTTCGGTGCTTGGGAAAAACTTCCGGGACGTACTGCGCGGACCCCATCTGGATTTCGTCAAGGAAAGCCTTAAGGAACTGGTTCTGACGCGACAGGACACCATCAACCGCCAGATAACCCTTGATATCCGCGGTACACGTCTGACGCTGCACCTGCACCTGACCCTGTTGCGGGACGAGGGAGGAGATTTCATGGGCACCGTGCTGGTTCTGGATGACCTGACCCAGGTGATGAAGGCGCAACGTATGGCTGCATGGCGTGAAGTGGCCCGGCGCATCGCCCATGAGATCAAGAATCCGCTCACACCGATCCAACTCTCGGCCCAGCGCCTGCGCAAACGCTACTTGTCCCGTTTCAGCGACGACGAGCGGGTCTTTGACGAATGCACGGAGATGATCATCAAGTCGGTGGACGAGTTGAAGACTCTGGTCAACGAGTTCTCAAACTTTGCCCGCATGCCGACCATCCAGCCGGAACCGAACGATATCAATGTACTGATCCGCGAGACTCTGACCCTCTATCAGGAGGCTCACCGTGGAGTAAGTTTCGGCTTCACCCCCGATGAACGCCTGCCCCAGCTCAAGATCGACCGGGACCAGATCAAGCGGGTGATCATCAACCTGCTGGAGAACGCCGTGGCGGCCATGGAGGAGGAGGGGGTGGTCCATATCCGCAGCAGTTACGATCCGGAGTTGAAAATGGCCTCGTTCACTATTGCCGACAACGGACCGGGAATCACCCCCGAGGATAAGCCGCGGCTGTTTGAACCCTATTTTTCCACCAAAAAGACCGGGACTGGCCTCGGTTTGGCGATCGTCAGCAGCATTGTCTCCGATCACAACGGTTTTGTTCGGGTCAAGGACAACCAGCCACATGGGGCCTGTTTTGTCGTGGAATTGCCGGCTGGGTAAACACGGGCAGGGGGAGTGATAAGGTATGCACCTTTAACCATGCTTTACCACGCCGCCTCTCAGTACATCAAGGAGTGACGCATGTCAAAAACGATTCTTGTGGTGGATGACGAGAAGGATATCAGGACTTCACTGACCGGTATCCTTGAGGATGAAGGCTACCAGGTGGGAACCGCTGCCAGTGGCGCCGAGGCGCTGGAATGCGCCCGCCAGGACCTGCCCGACCTGGTCCTGCTCGATATCTGGATGCCGGGCATGGACGGCCTGGAGACGCTGGAGAAGCTGAAGAACCTCTTCCCCCAGATAACAGTCGTCATGATCTCGGGCCATGGCACCATTGAGACGGCGGTACGCACCACCAAACTGGGGGCCTTTGATTTTATCGAGAAGCCGCTGTCGCTGGACAAGGTGCTGATCACCGTGGCCAATGCCCTGCGCATGAGGGAACTTACGGTCGAGAACGAGGAACTCAAGCAGGCCGTGGGCAACGAGTTCGAACTGATCGGCGATTCAGCGGCCATGACCGTGCTGCGGGAACAGATCATGCGCGTGGCCCCGACCAGCGCCTCGGTGCTTGTAACCGGCGAGAACGGCACCGGCAAGGAGTTGGTGGCCCGCTCGATCCACTACTACAGCCTGCGCCGCGACAAGCCGTTTGTGGCCATCAACTGCGCCGCCATCCCGGAGGAGTTGATCGAAAGCGAACTGTTCGGTCACGAGAAGGGCGCCTTTACCGGCGCGTTGGCGCAGAAGAAGGGCAAATTCGATCTGGCGGACGGCGGCACCCTGTTTCTGGACGAGATAGGCGACATGTCGCTCAAGACACAGGCCAAGGTACTGCGGATCCTTCAGGAGCGGTGCTTCGAACGGGTGGGCGGCACCCGCCTGGTATCGGTGGACGTCAGGATCATTGCCGCCACCAACAAGGAGCTGGATGAAGAGATCCGCCAGGGGCGGTTCCGGGAGGACCTCTACTATCGCCTCAACGTGGTGCCGTTCAGGGTGCCGGCCTTGCGGGAACGGCCGGCGGACATCAGGCTTTTGATACCGTACTTCATGGATCAGTTTCATCGCAGGGAAGGGCGCGAGTCGAAGGTTTTTCTGCCGGAGACCCTGGAGATGCTCCGAAGCTACGATTGGCCCGGAAACGTCCGCGAACTGCGGAATATCGTCGAGCGTATCCTGATCATGACGCCGGGCAAGGTGATCAGCCCTGCGGATATTCCCAACTTGGCGGGTGAACAGCAGGCATCTGCCCCGGCGAGCATGAAGGCGGAAGGGGCTCTGGTCTTTGGAACTCTGCGGGAGGCCCGCGAGGAGTTCGAACGGGAGTTCATCGTCCAGAAACTGGAACAGAACGACTGGAACATCTCACGCACCGCCGAGGTGATCGATCTGGAGCGGAGCAACCTGCACCGCAAGATCAAGAGTTATGGGATAGACATCCGTCGATAGGAAACCCGCGAAAAGGTCGAAAAAACGGGCCATGACAGCATGTCATGACCCGTTTTTTCGCGTGTCTATCCAGTGTGCCGGACTGGGCGCGGTCCCGCAACCAGCAGTAACAGGGCCGCCAGCAGGGCCAGGCCGGCACCGAAGCCGAAGGCTGCCTGGGGGGAGATCTTTTGCCAGATCAGGCCGAAGATAATGCTGGCGGGCAGCGCGCCGATGCCCACGGCGAAATTGTACCATCCAAAGGCGCTGCCCCGCTCCTCGGGGCGCGCCAAATCTGAAAGATAAGCTTTTTCGACGCCTTCGGTCATGCCGTAGAACAGGCCGTACCAGGCGAACAACAACCAGATCTGCAATTCGGACGACACCAGGCCGAAACCGGCATAGGCCAAAGCATATACCCCCCAGCCGGCGATGATCACCCCGCGCCTGCCGATCCTGTCGGACAGCGTGCCGAAGGGCATGGCGGCGAGCATCTTGACCACATGAAAAAAGGTCCACAGGAGCGGGATGCGGGTCGGCGTTACCCCCATCTGCCCGGCTCGCAGCAGCAGGAAGGCGTCTGAGGAGTTGCCCAGGGTGAAGAGCAGCAGGATCAGCAGATAGACCCTGATATTTTTGCCCGGTGAAATACCCGGGCGGGCACCCGCGACCGGCATGCTGTGCGGCATGTCGCGTACCTTGATCACGATCAGGATGACTGCGGCGAAGCCCGGAATGGCGGCCAGCCAGAAGACCGTGCGCAGGTCGGAGACAAACCAGGCCAGCAGGCCGGTTGCCAGGAGCGGTCCGACAATGGCGCCGGTATGGTCGAGGGAGCGGTGGAAGCCAAAGGCCTTGCCGCGCATGGCGGCATCGGTGGAGTCGGCAATCAGGGCGTCGCGGGGCGAGGTGCGGATTCCCTTGCCGATACGGTCGAAAAATCGCACCAGCAGCACGAACAGGGGGGAAGCGGCCATGGCGACCAACGGCCGCGACAGGGAGGAAAGGCCATAACCGGCCACGACCAGTCCCTTTCTCCCCTCGACACGGTCGGAGACAATGCCCGAAACCAGCTTGAGCAGGGCCGCGGTGGATTCGGCCACTCCCTCGATCATCCCCAGAATGGCCGGCCCGGCCCCCAGCACCGAAGTCACAAAGAGCGGCAGCAGGGGGTAGATCATCTCGCTGGAGATGTCGGTCAACAGGCTGACCAAGCCGAGTATCAGGACGTTGCCGCTGATGCCGCTGAACATGGTGGCTCCGGGGTGATGGGGAACATTTCGGCCCCATGGCAGTTGTTCCGTTCAGAATGTAATTTTAGCGCAGGGTATCCCGGCGTACAACGGAGAAAAGCGGATGGCTGCCTCTTGTTGCAGCAGGGTGCCTGTACAAACGGCACTGCCGGGGGCTCTCCGCTGCCGTTTTTGAGTGATGAGGCAATAACCGTAATGGTTTCAGTTGATTATGCTTTTTGTGCGTGCTGGCACGCTGGATGAATGGTTTCCTGCTGTGTCCGGCCAAAACAGTGCCGGCGCCTGGGAGGCGTGTATGTGTACGACCGATAAACAGGTTACGATGGTGTCGCTCGATGAAGCTGCCGAAGAACTCTCCACTACCGGCCTCAGGTTGTTGATGCTGATCCGTGAAGGCACCTTGGAGGGGCATGAAGGGAAGGGGGGATGGCACGTCACCCGGCAATCCCTTGAGCGCCTCAAGGTGGGCGGAGGGGCACCACCCGTGCAGCAGAAGGGGTGTGCCTCGTCATGCACGGCCTCCAGGTGCGGGTGCAAATGAAATTACCAGCCGAGCTGCTCCCTGGCGGTCTCCAGCAGACAGGCGAAGACCTCCTCCCGTGAGGTGAACAGGCGCGGCATCTCGTTGAGGATATCCTCCAACAGGTGCAGTGCCCGGCCATCCGTTGTCCCGAGCGCGTCCATGACCGCCTCCATCATAGGTATGATCTCATACAGGTCATCCCGGTTGAAGGGGGCAGGGTCCGGTGTCCCGGTAAACTTGGGCCTGTCGCGGTTGACGACGTCTCTCGGGTATTTGAATTTCAGGTCCGACGGTTTGATGGCGATCCCCATCCTCGTATCTCCTCTTGGCTGCAATCTGGTTGATTACGAAATGATTTTCAAATTAATCATGGGAAAATGCCCTGAAATGGTGTAGGTATGTGACGTCCGGTTGTCCGTTCCCCATCCCTCTTGCAGGTTATGTACCCGATGAAAAAACTGATCCTGAAAGCCCTCCTGCCCATCCTGGCGGCGGCTATCGCCATCTGCCTGGCGATCATCGTCATCTCACACTGGAAACTTCAGAGCGGTGTTTCCGACCAGACCTATCTTACCCTCCTCCGCGAATCGCATGATGCCGTCACGAAAAACTACGTGGAAAAAGTCGATGCCAAAAAACTGGTGAAAGGCATGATCGACGGCATGCTGGCCTCTCTCGATCCGCATAGCGCCTACCTGCCGCCGGAACCGTTCCACGAGATGGAGGTGCAGATATCGGGTGCCTTTGGCGGGGTCGGCATTGAACTGGGGATGAAGGAGGGACGCTTGACGGTGATTGCACCCATTGATGATACCCCTGCCTTTCGGGCCGGCATTCAGCCCAATGATCATATCTGGAAGATCGACGGGGTGTCGACCCATGGCATGGGAATCGCGGCCGCGGTCAAGCGGATGCGCGGCGGGAAGGGGACGCAGGTCACGCTGACCATTCTGCGGGGTGCCCCCCCTAGGCAGTTGACCTTCAGGCTTACGCGCGACATCATCAGGATCAGGAGCGTCAAGGCCCGTATCCTGGAGCCGGGTTACGGTCTGATCAGGATCGCCCAGTTTCAGGAGCAGACCGGCGACGAGTTCAAGCGAGCTCTCCGCGACCTTCGAGCCGCTTCCGGCGGTGGATTGAAGGGCTTGGTGATCGACCTGCGTTACAATCCGGGCGGTCTGCTGGGGGCGGCCGTGGAGGTGGTCAACTGCTTCATCGGCGACAATGCGGCTCAGACCCTGATCGTCTCCACCAGGGGGAGACTGGCGGAGATGAACCAGCTCTTCCAGGCAACAGTAGGGAACAAGGAACCCCATTATCCGATCGTGGTCTTGATCAACGGCGGCAGCGCCAGCGCCTCGGAGATCGTGGCCGGGGCGCTCCAGGACCATAAGCGGGCGATTGTCATGGGGACCCAGAGCTTCGGCAAGGGATCGGTGCAATCCCTGTTTCCGCTGCCGGGAAGCGGCGCACTCAAGCTGACCACGGCGCGCTACTATACCCCCAGCGGACGTTCCATTCAGGCCAAGGGTATTACCCCCGATATCGAGGTGGGCACTATCAGGCCGGTCATGCAGAACGGCATACAGGAAGGGCATATCCGGGAAAAGGATCTGGAGAACAGCTTGGCACCGCAGGAAAAAGGGGCGGTGGTAAACGAACCCGGGAAATCACCCCATCCGGACGGCAAGTCGGACTTGGCCAAGGACTACCAACTCGGTCGTGCGCTCGATCTGTTGCGCTCGCTCAGCATGCTGCGGGACAAGGGGTTCACGGCATCGCAGTGAAGGATGTCAAAGCCCCCGATTCCTGAATATGCGCATCAGCAGTACCCCCAGGATTGAAAGGCAGAGGCCTGTACAAAGGGCAAGATACCCGATGGTCCGGCCATCACCCCAGCCCCACAGGTCGCGTCCCTTCATGAAGGCGATCAATCCGAGACCGCCAAACGTGTTGATCCCGCCGATGATGTAGATGGCAAACGCGACTATTGCCAGGGTTATTCCTTGTTTCCGCGCCATGTGATTTCCTTGTGCAATGAAATAACGTCACTCCCCCAAGAGTTCCCGCAGCTTGGCACCAATATCCGCTTCGCGCATCAGCGACTCGCCCACCAGGAAGGCGCTGGCTCCGTCCGCCTGCAACCGCTCGATATCCGCCCTGTTGTTGATGCCGCTTTCGGCCACCAGCAACCGCCCGGAGGGCAGCAGGCGGGCCAGTCTGGCCGTAGTCCCCAGGTCGGTCACAAAGGTGCGCAGGTTGCGGTTGTTCACGCCGATCAGGGGGCAGTCGGTCTGAAGCGCCGTCTCCAACTCCGCCTCGTCGTGGACCTCAAGCAGCACATCAAGGTGCAGTTCCCCGGCCAGGGCGTAAAACTCCTGCAGTTGACCCAGGCTAAGGCATGCGGCGATCAGGAGGATCGCGTCGGCGCCGGCGGCGCGGGCCTCGTGGATCTGGTAAGCGTCTATGATGAAGTCCTTGCGCAAGAGCGGCAGGGAAACCGTTTCGCGGATCAGGGCCAGGAAGCGCAGGTGTCCCATGAAGAACCGCTCGTCGGTCAAAACCGACAGGCAGGTTGCTCCGTTTGCCTGGTAGGTCTCGGCGATCTCCAGTGGATCGAAGTCTGGTCGGATGAGCCCCTTGCTGGGGGAGCCTTTCTTGACCTCGGCGATGATCGCGGTCCAGTCCGAGGCCACTGCATTCCGCAGGGCCTGTTCGAAGCCGCGCGGCATATCCTCCAGGTCGGCGATGCGTGACTTCAGGTCGCCGACCGGTGCGGCCCCCTTGGCCGCTGCGACTTCTTCCCGTTTGTGGGCGACGATTTTTTTCAGGATGTCGGGTGTGTCGGTGGTCATGATATATCCTTTGGCTATGCCCGATTGGTTATTTCAGCCAGTTTCTCCACCTGCTCCAGCGCCCGGCCGGAATCGATGGCCCCGGCCGCCAGGGTGAGCCCATCTGCCGCCGAGGCGGCCTTGCCGGCCGCCACCAGGGCGTAGGCGGCGTTCAAGAGGACGATGTCCCGCCTGGGCCCCTTTTCTCCCTTCAGTACTGACCGAACGATCCCGGCGTTGGCCACGGCGTCCCCCCCCTTGAGCGCTTCCATGGGGCAACGGGCAAGGCCGAATTGCTCCGGAGTGACGCTGTCCAGCTTGACCCCCTCAGGGGTGACCTCGGCCACCAGGGTTTCGCCGGTCAGGGTCATCTCGTCCATCCCATCCGAACCGTGCACCACGAAACCGTGCCGGCACCCCAGCCGGTGCAGCACTCCGGCCAGCTTCTCCACCAGGTCTGCCCGGTAGACCCCCATGACCTGGCAATCGGCCGCCGCCGGGTTGGTAAGGGGGCCTAAGATGTTGAAGATGGTGCGGATGCCGATTTCGCGGCGCGGTCCGATGGCGTACTTCATGGCGCCGTGCAGGGCCGGGGCGAACAGGAAGCCGATGCCGATCTCCCTGATGCACTTTTCCACGGTTTCGGGGGTGACGTCCAGGTTGATCCCCAGCCGTTCCAGCACATCGGCGCTGCCGCAGGCCGAGGAGACCGAGCGATTGCCGTGCTTGGCCACCTTCACGCCGCAGGCAGAAACCACGAACGCAACAGTGGTGGAGACGTTGAAGGTGTTGGTGCCGTCGCCGCCGGTGCCGACCACGTCCAGGATGGTCTCCTGGTCGATATTGATGTCGTCGCGGTCCATGTCCAGCACGTTGCGGCCGACCCGGATCGGGGTGGCCCGTTCGCGCATGACCCGCGCCGCACCGGTGATTTCCTCCACGGTTTCGCCCTTCATGCGCAATGCGGTGATGAAAGAGCCGATCTGGGCCGGCGTGCATTCACCGGACATGATCTGGTTCATGACCTCGATCATCTCCCCTTCGGTCAGGTTCTCCTGTTCGACCACCTTGGCAATGGCTTTTCTGATCATGGTGCAACTCCCGGCCGAGCGTGTGATTGCCTAACCCTGATAAACAGGATAGTTGTAACGTACTAATAAAAACGGGGATGTGTAAGCATCCCCGCTATTGTGACGCATACGGCGGTGTAGCGGTGCCGCTACACCCCTTCCTTGATCCTGCGGATGGCCTCCTTGATGAGAGTTTCCGCTAGGTCGGGCACCACCTCCCAGACGATCCGCTCGATAACATCCCGCGAAACCGCGGCCACGGCGGCCCTCAGCTGTTCCTCGGTCAGGACGGCGGGGATTGCCTCGGCAGCCGCGGCAATGGGCGCTGCCGGAGGCTCGGTAAAGTCGGGTACAGCAGCCGGGGCAGCGGGTGCTGCGAACGCATCGGCGGCATCTGGTGCCGGTTCTTCCCCAAAGGAGACTTCCCCGAAGGCGTCAGCCTGTCCCGGCGGCTCAAGGCCGGTGAAGGCGGCAGCGGGAAGCTCGGCAACCGCCTCCTCCTCGAATTCGAAGGTGTGTTCCTCCACCGGGGTCCAACTGGCCCCTCCTGTGTCCGGCGTACCTGCCGCTGGCTGGCCAATGGGCGTCTCCGGAACCTCGTTGACCATGGAGAACACGTCCGGCTCAAGCGCTGCTTCTGGTGCGGCGGATTCGACAGACGCAGCGGCTGCGGACTCAACGGCGGGGGTAAAGGCGCCCCAGATGTCGTCGGCGCCGGCCCCTGCGCTTGTCTCGACCATTATTGCCGCTGCCTGCAACTGCCCGAGCGGGGCGGAGGACGGTTCGGGCTGCGATGCCTCGGCGCTGCGGGCTGCCCCCAGCGCGTACAGATCCTTGACCTTGGTTACGATCTGTTGGGATTCGAATGGCTTGGCAAGAAAGTCATCGGCCCCGCAGCTCTTGGCCCTGACTTCGTCGAACGGCTCAAAGGAACCGGTCAGGAGCAGGATCGGCTTGTTGGCCAATGCCGGGATTGCCCGGATGGCTTCGCAGACTTCATAGCCGGACATGCCCGGCATGAGGGCATCGATGAGCAGGACATCGGGGGAAACATCGTGCGCTTTATCGATGGCGGCCTTGCCGTTGTCCACCACGGTGAGGCTGTATTCTTCGCCCCCGAAAATAATGCCGATTACCTTCTGAATGGTGATGCTGTCATCGGCGAGGAGAATCTTGATGCTCATCGGTCCCTCCTGTGTGCGGCGGGTGCGGAAGAAATGGCGATATGGCGAAAAGCTAGCATACGGCCCCTTGGGTGTCAAGATTTAAGCATTTCAGGGAAGTTGCGGCGTTTCGGCCTTGGCGTGCCGTTTACCGGAAGGTGAAAACACCGCCACGGCCAAGGTTGAGATGTCGCTGCGCAGGCGGTTGAATTGTCGTTTATCGTGGTAGTCGAGGCGCGTCGTCAGCAGGATGACGAACAGGTCCCGCTTCGGGTCGATCCAGACCGACGAACCGCTGTACCCGGTATGGCCGAAAGACATCTCGGAAAAGAAGTTCCCCTTGGGCGCTGAATAGGGAGACAGGATATCCCACCCCAAGGCGCGCACCACGTGGCCGCTGCTGCAAAAGTAGGGTGCCGTCATCTGGGTCACCACCCGTTCCGGGAAGATGTACCTGCCGTCGAGCACGCCGCCGTTCAATACCATGCGGCTGAAGCGGGCCAGGTCGGCGGCAGAGCTGAACAGGCCGGCGTGTCCCGCAACCCCCCCCAGGAAACGGGCGTTCTCATCCTGTACGGTGCCGGAGGTCAGTTCATTTCTCGGCCCAAGGGTGGGAGCGATACGCGGTGCCAGTTCCCGAGGCGGCAGAAACTGGGTGTCGTTCATGCCCAGTGGCGCGTAGAACTCCTTGTCGCAGAAGCGGTCGAGGGTGAGCCCCGAGGCCCGGCGCACCAATTCGCCCAGCAGGATAAAGTTGATGTCTGCGTAGTGAAAACGGTCGCCCGGTGCTTTCCAGTTCTTCTGCGTGGCGATCTTCCTGATGGCGGTTCTCAGGGGCTCGTCCGTGCCGAAAGAGACGTCGTTGAACCCCGAGGTATGGGTCAGCAGGTTGAGGATGGTGACATCTTCCCGGCCGGTTCCTTCGAGCTCCGGGAACCAGCGGGTCAGCGGGTCCGTCAGGGTGATGCGTCCCTCATCCAGGAGCTTCATGATCGCCGGTGTGGTGGCGAAAACCTTGGTCAGGGAGGCGATATCAAAGATCGTCCGTTCGGTAAGGGACGGGGAATCCGCGGCAGTGCTCAGCCGGCCCCTGGCGGCGCTGTAGAGAATGCCTTCACGATTGCCGATCACTATCACGCTGCCGGCGATAAGTCCGCGGCTAATGGCGTTTTCCATGAGAAATTCTATGGTGGCGGTGCGGGCGCTGTCCATCAGTTCATCGCCAGCGAACAGCGGGGTGGTGTGGAGGAACAGACTGATAACGGAAATGATGCAGATGATGCGCACAATCGACCTCAATGGTTCAACTGGCCCCCCCCTGACAAAAAGAGGGAGGCTTGCAACGGTGTCAGGCCGGTAGCCGGGATCAGGTGCGGTAATCGGCGTTGATGCTGACATACTCGTGGGACAGGTCAGACGTAAATACCGTGGCGCTGCCGTTGCCCAGGCCTAGATCGACGGTGACGGTGAATTCCCGTTTTTTGAGCACCTCGGTGCCGCGCGCCTCGGCGTCTCCGCCGACAAAGAGGCCGTTTCTGGCCATGCAGACGTCGTCGAAACACAGGGCAAGACGCGACTGATCCACCCGGGCCCCCGAGTAGCCAACGGCGCAGAAGATGCGGCCCCAGTTTGCGTCCTGCCCGAAAAAGGCGGTCTTGACCAGGCTGGAGTTGGCAACGGCCAGGGCGGCCCGTTTAGCATCCCCGTCGTCAGCAGCGCCGGTGACCCGCACCTCGACGAACTTGGTGGCCCCTTCGCCGTCCTTGACGATCTGTTTGGCAAGTGACAACAGCACGTCGTGCAGCAGTTCCCCAAATGCCGTCGCCTCGGGCGTGCCGGCTGCGATGGGCGGATTGCCCGCCTGACCATTGGCCATGATCAGACAGGTATCGTTGGTGGAGGTATCGCCGTCCACGGTGATTATGTTGAAGGAGGCATCCACGCCACGGCGGAATGCCGTGTCCAGCACAGCCGGCTCCACGGCCGCGTCGCTGATGATGAAGGAGAGCATGGTGGCCATGTTGGGCATGATCATGCCGGCCCCCTTGGCGATACCGGCCACGCTGTAGCTGATGCCGCCCGCCTGGCCGCTCCTGGCCTCCATCTTGGGGAAGGTGTCGGTGGTCATGATGGCCTCGGCCACGTCGTCCAGGGTGCCGGACGCCAGTCCCTCGACCAGCGCCGGCATGGCGCTGGCGAGCCGATCCAGCGGCATCTGCACGCCGATCACGCCGGTGGAGGCGACCTGCACCGCCTCGTCGGCGATCTTTAATCCCTCGGCAACCAGATGTGTCGTTTCCCGAGCAACCAGCATGCCCTGCTCGCCGGTGCAGGCGTTGGCATTGCCGCTGTTGACCAGCAGCGCCTGCGCCGCACCGTTGGCGATCCGTTCGGCCGAGAGCAGCACCGGAGCCGCCTTCACCTTGTTGGTGGTGAAGACCGCACAGGCTGCCGCCGGCACTTCGGAGAAGATCAGGGCCAAGTCTTTTCTGCCCGGTTTTTTGACGGCCGCCTCGACGGCCGAGAATTGAAAGCCTTTGATGTCCATTATCAGAACCTCATCTGCCACAGGGACACAGAGTCACGGAGAAAGTCGTAAAAGAAAAACTATAAACTCTTTAGGGTACCCCTAAAATCCATTACTGTTTTGTCAGGAGGCCTTCTCGTTTTGGTTTTCCTCAGTGTCTCCGTGTCTCTGTGGCAAAACCTGTTATTTCCCGTGGCACTTCTTGTATTTCTTCCCGCTCCCGCAGGGGCAGGGGTCGTTGCGGCCGGCCACCTTCTGGCTCCTGACCGGTTCCTTGGGACGCTCCTCCTCGCCGGAGAGGTTGAAGACCATCTTCTTGCCGCGCTGCTGCTGTTCCTCCTCCATCCGCTCCACCTCATCCTCGTGGGCCACCTGGACCCAGAAGATGCGCTCCACCACCTCTTCGCGGATGCGGATAATCATCTCCATGAACAGGTTGAATGCCTCCTTCTGGTACTCGATCTTGGGGTCCTTCTGGCCGTAGCCGCGCAGGCCGATCCCTTCCTTGAGGTGGTCGATGTTGAGCAGGTGGTCCTTCCAATGGTTGTCGATGGCCTGCAGCATCATCACCTTGATCAGATGGTCGATCAGTTCGTCCCCCATCTCGGCGGTCTTTGCCGCAAAGATGGCGTGGGCCTGCTCCTTCAGGGTGTCGCGGAAGTTGGTCGGGTTCAGGCGGCCCAGCGTTTCCTGCGGCAGATCCAGGTGAAGGTTGAAGCACTTGAAGACGATCTCGGCAATGGCCTGCCAGTCCCACTCCGGGGCCGGGACCTTGTCGATGCAATAGGTGGCGCAGATCTCCTCGATGGTTTCATCCAGCATCTCCAGGAAACTTTCGCGGATCTCCTCGCCGGCCAGGATTTCGCGGCGCTGGGTGTAGATCACCTCGCGCTGCTTGTTCATGACGTCGTCGTATTCGATCAGGTGCTTGCGGATGTCGAAGTTGTGCGCCTCGACCTTTTTCTGGGCATTCTCGATGGACTTGGTGATCATGCCGTGGGTGATGGCCTCCCCCTCCTCGATCTTGAGCAGGTCCATGATCCTGGCCACGCGCTCGGAGCCGAAGATGCGCAGCAGGTCGTCTTCGAGACACAAGTAGAACCGCGACAGGCCGGGATCGCCCTGGCGCCCCGAACGTCCGCGCAACTGGTTGTCGATGCGGCGGGACTCGTGGCGTTCGGTACCCAGGATGTGCAGGCCCCCAAGTTTGATCACCTCATCGTGCTCTGCCGCGCATTGGGCCTTGAATTTTTCCAGTTCCGCCGCGTACTGCTCCTCGCTCGCCTCGGGATTTGCCCGGCGCCACTGTTTTGCCAGGGACTCCGCGTTGCCCCCCAGCAGGATGTCGGTGCCGCGGCCGGCCATGTTGGTGGCGATGGTGATGGCCCCCTTGCGACCGGCCTGGGCAACGATCTCGGCCTCGCGTTCGTGCTGCTTGGCGTTCAGTACGTTGTGGGGGATGCCCTGGCGCTTGAGCAGTTCCGAGAGCACCTCGGATTTCTCGATGGAGATGGTGCCCACCAGGCAAGGCTGGCCAGCGGCATAGTGCTCCTTGATATCCTCGATAACCGCGTTGAATTTCTCCATCTCGGTCTTGTAGATCACGTCCGGGAAGTCGGGGCGCAGCAGGGGACGGTTGGTGGGGATTACCATCACCTCCAGCTTGTAGATCTTGTGAAACTCCTCCGCCTCGGTGTCGGCGGTGCCGGTCATGCCGGAGAGCTTCTTATACATGCGGAAGTAGTTCTGGAAGGTGATGGTGGCCAGGGTCTGGTTCTCGTTCTCGATCTTGACCCCTTCCTTGGCCTCGATGGCCTGGTGCAGGCCGTCGGACCAGCGCCGGCCCGGCATGAGGCGGCCGGTGAACTCGTCAACGATCAGGACCTCGCCGTCTTTTACCACGTAGTCCACGTCCAGCTTGTACATGGCATGGGCCCTGAGGGCCTGCTGCACGTGGTGCAGGATCTCGATATTGCGGGGATCGTAGAGATTGTCCACCTTCAGGAGCTTTTCCACTTTGAGCACCCCCTGCTCGGTCAGGGTGGCGCTCTTGGCCTTCTCGTCGATGGTGAAGTCGCCGGTGTAGGCCTTGCGCTTGCCGGAGAGGGTGTTGGCTTCCACCTCCATCACCTCCCCCTTCTGCAGGAGCGGGATGATGCGGTCGATGACATAGTACTTGTCGGTGGATTCCTCGGTGGGGCCGGAGATGATCAAGGGGGTCCGGGCCTCGTCGATCAGGATCGAGTCAACCTCGTCCACGATGGCGTAATTGAAGCCGCGCTGGACATAGTCATCCAGGGAGAACTTCATGTTGTCCCGCAAGTAGTCGAAGCCGAATTCGTTGTTGGTGCCGTAGGTGATGTCGGCGGCGTAGTTCTCGCGGCGCTCTTCGTCCTCGACGCCGTGCACGATTACGCCGACAGTCAGGCCGAGGAAGTTGTACAGCCTGCCCATCCATTCGGCATCGCGCCGGGCCAGGTAGTCGTTGACCGTAACCACGTGCACGCCAAGGCCGGAGATGGCGTTCAGGTAGGCCGGCAGGGTGGCCACCAGGGTCTTGCCCTCGCCGGTTTTCATCTCGGCGATCTTGCCTGCGTGCAGCACCATGCCGCCGATCAGCTGCACGTCGAAGTGGCGCATCCCCAGAACCCGCTTGCCCCCCTCGCGGCAGACGGCAAATGCCTCAGGCAGCAGTGCGTCCAAGGATTCGCCCTTGGCGTGGCGCTCCTTGAATTCAGAGGTCTTGTTGCGCAGCTGCTCGTCGGTCAGTTTTGAGACGGAAGCCTCCATCCCGTTGATCGTATGAACAATCGGCCAGAGCTTCTTCAGTTCGCGCTCGTTTTTGCTGCCGACGATCTTCTTGACTATAGAACCGAACATTATGTTCTCCCGCTGTGAGTAATGGCAAAATAGCTTATTAACCTATCACAAGATCAGGGAAGGCTCAACAGAAAAGGGGGGGCAGGGGGCGGCCAATGGAAGGCGGGCTTTCAGCCTGTCCTTGCCACGGCTAGGGTGTCCGCGCTCCAAGCCACGAGTAACCCGGGAAAATGTCAACGCCCCGCGGCAAACTGCCGTCGGGGCGTTGGGGGTACGCGGTTTGCACAGAGATGAATACTCTCTTGTTACGCCGCCGGTTCCAGCTGATCGGCGATGAGGCCCTCGTCATCGGCCGCTGCAGCCAGGCAGGCGGCGGCACCGGGGTTGTCCAGCGCCAGTTCGGGATCATCGGCATCCAGGTCGGATTCATTGTTCAACACCCGCTGCATGCGGGCCATATCCAGTTCGTTCTCCCAGCGCGATACGACCACCGTGGCCACGCCGTTGCCGACCAGGTTGGTCAGGGCGCGGGCCTCGGACATGAAGCGGTCGATCCCCAGGATCAGGGCCAGACCTGCCACCGGTATGGTCGGGATGGCGGCAAAGGTGGCCGCCAGTGTGACGAATCCGCTGCCGGTCACGCCGGCCGCCCCCTTGGAGGTCAGCATCAGCACGCCGAGGATGGTCAGGGTCTGGGTCAGGGTCAGGGGGGTGTTGGTGGCCTGAGCAACGAAGACCGCGGCCATGGTGAGGTAGATGGAGGTGCCGTCCAGGTTGAAGGAGTAGCCGGTGGGGATGACCAGGCCCACCACCGATTTGGTGCAGCCCAGGTTTTCCAGCTTGGCCATCATGCGGGGCAGGGCGGACTCGGACGACGACGTGCCCAGCACGATCAGCAGCTCTTCCTTGATGTAGCCGATGAATTTGAAGATGCTGAAGCCGCACAGTCTGGCGATGGTTCCCAGCACCACGAAGATGAACAGCAGGCAGGTCAGGTAGAAGCTGCCCATGAGCATGCCCAACTTGGAGAGGGAGCCGATGCCGAACTTGCCGATGGTGAAGGCCATGGCGCCGAAGGCCCCGATGGGGGCGGCCTTCATGATGATGTTGACGATCCCGAACAGGGTGTGGGAGAGTTGGTCGATCATGCGGAACAGGGGTTTGCCCTTTTCGCCGAAGGCCGACAGGGCGAATCCGAACAGGATGGCGAAGAACAGCACCTGGAGGATATCACCCTTGGCAAAGGCGTCCACCACGCTGTTGGGGATGATGCCGATCAGGAAATCGACGAAACTGTGCGATTTGGCGGCGGTTGCGGTATAGGTTGTCAGGGCCTTGGTGTCCAGCTTGGTGACATCGGCATTCATGCCGACGCCGGGCTGGATGATGCTGATGATAAGGAGGCCGATTGACAGCGCCAGTGTGGACACGATTTCAAAGTAGAGAAGGGCTTTCCCACCGACCCGTCCGACCTTCTTCATGTCCTCCATGCCGGCAATGCCGGTCACGACGGTGCAGAAGATGACCGGGGCGATGATCATCTTGATCAGTTTGATGAAGCCGTCGCCAAGGGGTTTCATGGCGGCACCGGTTTCAGGATAGAAATTCCCCAACAGCACGCCGATGGTAATGGCGAACAGGACCTGAAAATACAAATGTTGGTAGAACCGTTTCTTTTTTGCCACCTGCGACCTCCCCGACCAGTAATACCCGTGGCGTTCATGACGACGGGGGCTGGGACGAATACTCGACGTAGCCGAAACAATGTATAGCAACAGTGATGCCATTCTGTTTACGGTTTAAAATAACGTTGATATTATGGTGTTTATTTGTTCGGGACCCTGTCCGGTTGTAGGGCGTACGAACTGCGGGTGGCGGGAAACGGCCATCTGGGTGGCTGAAAATCTGCCATGGATGGCGGACGACTTCGTATGCATGGCTGCCGCCGAGCGGATCAACGCAAATAAATTGTGTAACCGGCCAGATTTTTACATACAAGCCGCAAAACATGTGGTAAAGTGGCTTATCTTTTGAAGTTTACAACCCTAGGGACTTTAGAAGCCCCCGGGGTTTTTTGCTTTTTGACACGAATCTATGTAACATTAAGGAGTCGCCATGGGCATCACCGTACATGCCAACGACATCGACAGGGCACTCCGCGATCTCAAGCGTATGGTGCAGCGCGAGGGGGTTCTCAAGGATCTCAAGAAACGCCGGTATTACGAAAAACCCTCGGTCAAGAAAAAACGCAAACAACTCGAGGCGGCGCGCAGGCGCAGAAAGGCGTTGCGATACCGCAAGCCGGAACGGGGTTGACCAGTCAGGAACGGCACAGTTTATCGGACACCCGCGCCATCGCGGGTGCATTACACAAGCAGGACAGACTGCAAGGAGAAAGAAAGAATGACAACAGGCAGGGTAAAATGGTTCAACGACAGCAAGGGTTTTGGTTTTCTTGAGCAGGAGCAGGGCGAGGACATCTTCGTGCACTTCTCCGCCATCACCGGCAACGGGTTCAAGTCCCTGGCCGAAGGCGATGCGGTGCAATTCGATATCGTCAAGGGTCCCAAAGGGCTTCAGGCGGCCAATGTTGCCAAGATTTAAGCACGACGCCATATTTGAGCGTTAACCGCGTCGGCTCGCCGAAAGCTCGCCGCCACAGTTATCATCCCAAATCTGACGCCGTGAGCATGCAGTAGAGATGAACCGCATACAAAAGCCCCGGCTCAAGTCGGGGCTTTTTGTTTTGCCGGCATCCTGACCGTTCCTGCTTCGACAAGCTCGGCACGAACGGCACATCAAAAGACCATGTACAACAGTTTGTTCGCCTTGAGCACGTCGAAGGGTGGAAAGACGTTTGCACGACACAGGCAGCATCAAGAAGGAGTTTTATGGAGTTCCCAAAGTTTAATCTTCACCCCCAGGTTGCCGCCGGCGTCAAGGCGGCGGGATACACCTCGCCCACGCCGATCCAGCAACAGGCCATTCCCTCGGTCATGGCAGGGTGTGATGTCATGGGCCTTGCCCAGACCGGCACCGGCAAGACCGCGGCCTTTGTGCTGCCCATACTGCATCGCCTGATGCAGGGTGAGCGGGGCCGGGTTCGCGCCCTGATCGTTGCCCCCACACGGGAGTTGGCCGAGCAGATCAACGAGTCCATCAACCAGTTGGGCCGCCAGACCCGTCTCAGGAGCATCACCGTCTACGGCGGCGTGGGGGTCAATCCCCAGATCGAAAAGCTCAAGCAGGGCGTCGAGATCGTGGTGGCCTGCCCCGGCAGGTTGCTGGACCACATCAACCAGGGCACCATCAACCTGTCCAAGCTGGAGGTGCTGGTTCTGGACGAGGCCGACCAGATGTTCGACATGGGGTTTCTGCCCGATATCCGGCGGATCTTGAAACATATTCCCCAAGAGCGCCAGACACTGCTCTTCTCGGCCACCATGCCCGACGACATCCGCCGCCTGGCCCATGACATCCTGACAGAGCCGGTCACGGTGCAGGTGGGCAATACCGCCCCACCGGTCACGGTCACCCACGCCCTCTATCCGGTCAGCCAACACCTCAAGACGCCGCTGCTCCTGGAACTGCTGCGCCACACCGACACCGAGTCGGTGCTGGTGTTCACCCGTACCAAGCACCGGGCCAAGCGCCTGGGCGAGCAGTTGGAGAAGGCCGGCTACAAGGCAGCCTCGCTCCAGGGCAACCTTTCCCAGAACCGGCGCCAAGCCGCGCTGGACGGCTTCCGGGACGGCACCTACCAGATCCTGGTGGCCACCGATATCGCGGCCCGGGGCATCGACGTCTCCCAGATCTCCCACGTGGTCAACTATGACATCCCCGATACCGCCGAGGCCTATGTCCACCGCATCGGCCGCACCGGTCGCGCCGCAAAGAGCGGCGATGCATTCACCCTGGTGACCTCCGAGGACACGGTCATGGTGCGCACCATCGAGAAAAAGCTGGGCGCCCAGTTGGAACGCCGCACCGTGGAAGGTTTCGACTATAGCGTTCCCGCACCCCACAAGGACAGCGAATTCGCCCGTCCGCCCCGCGAGCCGCAACGCCGCAAGCCCCAGGCGGCCGGGCAGGGCGCTGGCGGTGGCCCTGCCACCCCGGCCAAGTCCGGAGCAGCGGGCAGACCGCAGCCCCATGCCGTTAAACCGGCGCATCCGGGGGCTGCACCCACGGCACGGCACCCGCAACGTTCCACACGGGCGCGTTGATACCCGGGTTACGGCAATCATGTGAAATAATGGGGCCGGGCATTTGTTGCCTGGCCCTTTTTTCGGTAAGCAGGAGTATAATTTATTTATAAGGGACGAGGAAAAAAGCACTCAGGAAAAGCCACCCTGCGGCAGGGGTCAGCGACAGGGGGGAAAGGAGGCATGTCATGAGAGGGCTGGAGATAGAGAGGGCGCTCAAGGAACGCATGTCCGACAATCACCGCTTTGTCAAGTGGTGGCGCAAGGAGAACGATTTTCTCGATTACGATTTGATCGACAGGTTCCTGGATAATCTGTCAACGGGCGAGGAAATCAGCGGCATCGACCTCCTGACCATGGACGACATGTGGAACGAGGTCAAGCGGGTCGGCGGCACGCGGGTGAAGCGGGTGCACGAACGGTCCGGCGATAAGGTGGAGTGGCTGCATTTCGGGAAGAAGGGGATGCACAAGGAGGTCTGCGTGTATTGTCCTGAAACCCTGTTGACGATCTACGATGTGGAAACGCGCGGCAATCCGGTGGATTCGTGATAAAGGCCGCGCTGATTTCAGCATATAAAGGCTGCCGATGGACGGGCAGCCTTTTGTGTGTCCGGTGGGGACTCAGGCGTTTGACAGGCAGGGTCAACCTCCCTATACTCCCCCTATCTCATCAGGCGCACTCAATAATCACAGGGGGTTCCCTTGAAAAAACAGATATACGTGATCGGGCACAGAAACCCCGATACCGATTCCATTGCGTCGGCCATTGCCTACGCGGAGCTGAAGAGGCGGCTCGGCCAGGCCAACGTCCGACCTGCCATGGCCGGTGAGCCGAACCCCCAGACCCGCTACATCCTCGAACAGCTCGGCGTCGAGGTCACC
>DAIERH010000139.1 GCA_027346925.1 Geobacter sp. | reverse complement strand
GGATGATTCCGATACAAAAACAGTGTCGGAAAAGGTTGCAATAAATCCGGTTTCAATCAATAATCACCCCGTTTGAAAGCTTTGATACAGATTCGGTTTTTTTATGCTATGATTTTCCCCCTGAAGGGGATACCAAAATACTAGATTGGGGAGAAGTGAATGCTGAAAGGTATGCGTATTTTCTCGGCGGTCCTGGTGATGGCGTGTTGTGCTGCTTGCGGCAACAATACGATTTTTCCCACCGCACCGGTTTACAGTGGCTATTCCTCTGTTTCCATCCCGTCCGGCAAGATCGTGATGGGTGGTGCGATTCAGGGTGCGCCGCTCCCCCTGGTTTCCAAGGATAAGGCATCAACAGTGGTGTCAACGATTGCGGGCAGCGCCGGCATCCTTGGAATTGCCAATGGAGTCGATACGACATCGAGGTTCGGCATCGTGAACGGCATCACCACGGACGGGACCAACCTCTACATGACGGATTTCAGCAATCACACGATCCGAAAGTATTCTTTCAGCAACCATTCCACGACGACCATAGCCGGCGTCCCCGGCGTGGCCGGGATATCAGACACAAACCCGACCCTCGGAATTGCCGCGGGCTTCTATTTCCCGAGCGGCATTACCACGGACGGGGTGAAGAACGGCAGAACAAACCTGTATGTGGTGGATTGCTACAACAATACGATCCGCAAGGTATCTTTCAGCAATAACTCCACCTCCATCGTAAGCGTCACCACCATAGCCGGCACTGCCGGCCTTGCCGGGTCGGTCGATGCCACTGTCGGAACGTCAGCGCTCTTCAACCGCCCCACCGACATCACCACGGATGGCAAAAACCTCTACGTGACGGATTCCAGCAGTCTGACGATCCGCAAGATAAGCATGGCCTACCCCTATGGCGTTACAACGATAGCAGGCGCTCCCGATGTTGGCGGCTGGACCGACGGTGTCGGAGTCGCCGCGCGCTTTCAGTATCCCGCCCGTATCACCACGGACGGATCATTCCTCTATGTTACGGATTTCATCTCGAACACGATCCGCAGGATAGATCCCACCGGCATGGTTACGACGATAGCTGGAACCCCCGGCGTGACCGGGTCGGCCGACGGCATCGGGGCGGCCGCGAGTTTCAGTAATGTCAACGGCATCACCTCGGATGGGACGAATCTGTATGTGACCGATTCCAACAATAACACGGTCCGCAAGGTGGTACGGGACCCGTCCACCGGGAAGTGGGTTGTTACGACGATTGCGGGTACCGCAGGCGCGATCGGGCCAACTGACGGGTCCGGAGCGGCGGCGCTCTTCAAATTTCCGGTCGGCATCACCACGGACGGGACAAGCCTGTACGTGACCGACTCCAATAATTACACGATCCGCAAGATCAAGTGATGGGAATGCAGGGGGGGATCAGGGACAGCAGGAAAGTTCGCCTTTTTTGTAGAGTTCCATGAAGGCATCCACCACGCCGGGGTCGAACTGCTTTCCGCTGTGGCTGGCCAGTTCGTTCAAGGCAGATTCATGGTTGAGGGCCGTGCGGTAGGGGCGTGTCGACGTCATGGCGTCAAAGGCGTCCGCAACGGCGATGATCCGCCCCATGAGGGGGATTTCCTCCCCCTTTTTCCGGTCGGGATATCCGCTGCCGTCATATTTCTCGTGATGGTGGCGTACGCCCCCGGTCATGGCCCGTAGCGACTTGACATGTTCGAGGATTTCCGAACCCAGCACCGGATGCCGGTTCATCTCGGCAGACTCATCCGGATCTAGTTTGCCCGGTTTTTGCAACACCCGGTCAGGAACCCCGATTTTTCCGATATCATGGAGAATGGCCGACAGGTGCAGTTCTTCCAGTTGGTCCTCGGGCAACTCGAGGTGTCGCCCTATTGCCATGCTGTATTCACAGACCCTCCGCGTGTGCCCCCCCGTGTAGTCGTCCCGCTTTTCAAGTGCCTCGGCAAACGCCATGGTGACCCCCAACAGGGTCTCGCGTTGCTCCTGGTAGAGGAGGGCGTTTTCTATGGCCGCCCCGACCTGGTGGGCCAGGGTTTCCAGCATCTCCAGGTCATCATCCGTAAAGTGCCCCTCCTTCTTGTTGATCGCCTGGAGGACCCCCAGCATGCGTTCCTTGCTGGCTACCGGAACGACGATCATGGTGCGGGTCTCATACCCCGTGGTCCGATCCACCTCCGCATTGAACCGCCTGTCCCCACGCACATCGTCGATGATCATCGCACCGCCCCTGCGCGCAACCCAACCGGCGATCCCCTGCCCCGGCTTGAGGCGGATCTCCTTGAGCTGAGCCCCCTTTTCGCCGGTCGCGGCCTCGAAGTACAGTTCGTCGGTTTCCGGGTCAAGCAACAGCAGGCTGGCCGCATCGGCGCCGACACATCTGGTGGCGGTCTCCACGGCAAGCCGCTTGATCTCGGCCGGGTCAAGGGACGAATTTATCAGCGCGGCCACTTCCATGAGCGAATGGAGTTTGCTTTTTTCATCCGTCCTGTGAACTGGTTTTGAGGCGTACATGGGATACTCCATGAATTGAATAGTCAAACGCTTCATGTCAGAGCATCTGGACCTTCATGAAGAGAAAGCACTGCAGCCGCTGGCTGATAACAAAGGCGCTATGCCGTTGAATTTGTTTTCCGGGCGGTAATGATCTCCTCGAACCGCTTGAACAGTTCGATGTTGAAGGCTCCGCCCTTTGCCTCTTCACGCATCATCTTGAGGGCGTCCGCGTGTGTCGAGGCCTTGCGGTACGACCGGTCGGTTATCAGGGCGCTGTAGACATCGCAGAGCGCCGACAGCTGGGCGCTGCGCGGGATGTTGTCCCCCTTGATGCCGGCCGGGTAGCCGTTGCCGTCGTACCGTTCGTGGTGATGGCGGACAATGGTAAGCGCGACCTCGCTGTTCAACCCGTTCCGTTTCAGGAACTCGTACCCTTTCTGCGTGTGCTGCTTCACCTTGTAGTACTCCACCTGGGAAAGGGCGTCCGGTTTGTCCAGTACCTGCTCGGTGATGAAGATCATACCGAAATCATGAAGCATTGAACCGATCCCCACGTCGATCATCTCATCAGGAGTAACGTTGAACAGTTGTTCGTGGAGCAGCAGATTGAGGGCGGTCACCTGCACGCTGTGGGTATAGATGTAGAAATTGTGTCCGACAATGGACTGGAGCGATTCCAGCGCATGGGCATCGGTCGTCAGGTAGTGCATCAAATGCTGGATCAGCTTGCGGCTGCGCGCCAGATTGGAGGCGATTTCCGGCGATTCGAACACGTCGATCACGTAATTGACCGAGGTCTGATAGAGTATCCTTCCCTTGGCCATGCTGTCCAGCTCATCCCTGGCGAGTATTTCGGTGAGATTGTTCTCCAGGTAATCGTTGATCTCCTCCAAGTCGCCGGTCCTGACATAGAGGAACTCGGTGAAATTCCGTTCCAGGCGGCGCCGATCGTCTTCGGTGAACGGCCGTTCCTCGTTCTTATAAAGAACATAGTTGCCGGTGCTCTTGAGATACAGCGCCACACTGGGAAAAAGGCCGGGATCGATGCAATCGATGCTGATTGGCCGCCAGAAACGGTCGTTCATTTTGAGTCCTCTGTCAGATGGAAATCATCGATCCTGGAAATTCCCGATGAAAGAGCGGCAACGAAAAAAGCCCTTCACTTGATTCAGGAAGGGCGTAGATATGTCATATCTCTGTTCGCCCTCTCTTGGGCAACCCGGCCATCCCTTTACGGGATCCGCAGCTTTGCGTCCCTGGGTTACCCCAGGTTTGCTCTTTGTCGGAGAGGTAAATTATACGAGTAAAGCTATCACTGCTGTAGACGATATGTCAACGCATAATAATCGCAGCTTAGACCCTTATGGCAGCGGCCTTTCTCACGATCACGCTCCCTGCCGAGTAGCCCGCGCCGAATGAGCAGATTACCCCCACATCCCCTGTTGCCAGGTCGTCCCGATGTTTGTGGAACGCGATGATCGAGCCGGCCGAACTGGTATTCCCATATTCATCCAGGATAAGCGGCGCTTCTCCGGGCGCCGCCTCTCGCCCCAGCACCCTGCTGCCGATCAGGAGGTTCATGTTCAGGTTGGCTTGGTGAAGCCAGAGCCGTTTGAGGTCGCGGGCGGCGATATTCAGATCCGACAGATGCCCCAGGATGAGGCTGGCCACCATCGGGATGACCTCCTTGAAGACCTTGCGCCCCTGCTGCACGAACAATTTGTCCGGCCCGCCGGCCTGTTCCGGGGTGCAACGGTTCAGGAAACCGAAATTGTTGCGGATATTGTTGGAAAAGCTGGTCCTGAGCCTGGTCCCCAATATCTCGAAGGGCATCGGTGCCACGCAGTGTGCGGCCTCCTCGACAACAAGGGCGGTACAGGCATCGCCAAAGATGAAGTGGCTGTCCCGGTCCCGAAAATTCAGGTGAGCGGTGCAGATCTCGGGGTTGATTATCAGCACGGCGCGCGCATTTCCGCTGGAGATGGCGTCGGCCGCCGCCTGAATCCCGAAGGTTGCAGAGGAACAGGCCATGTTCATATCCACGGCAAATCCCTGGATCCCCAGCGCATGTTGAATCTCGATGGCAACGGCCGGGTAGGGGCGCTGGAGATTCGAACAGGCCACCAGGACCGCATCGATACCGGACGCCTCCTTTCCCGCCGCCGCCATGGCCTCTTTTGCGGCGGCAACCCCCATTTCGCACTGCAGCGAGGGCTCATCATCGGCGCGTTGCGGGAGGCGGGGGCACATGATGTCCGGATCGAGGATGCCCGTCTTGTCCATGACGAAGCGGTTCCTGATGCCGGAGGCCTTTTCGATGAACTCCATGCTCGATTCCATCAGTGGCGCCATGCCGCCGGCACCGATCCCGGCGGCGTGGGCGGCGTTGAAACGTCGGACATACTCGTTGAACGAGGCCACCAGTTCTTCATTGGAGAGGCTGTTGGGGGGAGTGTACAATCCGGTGCCGCTGATGACGATGTTGCCCATGAAACCCTCCGGTAGAGTTGTGGCCCTTATTTTCCGAATGCCTGCAGGAACTGTTGCAGAAGCTGCGGCGCATTGGATTTGATGGCACCGCCCATGAAGTCCATGATCCCCGGCCGGTAGCCGTCGTTCCATATCCTGGTGAACATCTCCGCGCTGGTCTTGCAGACGCAGTCGGCCTCATCGACGGTCTTGCCGTCCTCAACCGTGCACCCCTCCCCGTCCAGGGTCAGGGTCTTCTTGACGCCGTCGATGGAAAAGTAGAAGGTGGTCGGTACGCTGAATATTCCCTTGCGATATATCCCCGGCAAGGTCCCGAGTATCTCGTCCTGCATCTGTTTCCTCCCGTGTCTGGATCCCGGATGCCAAAGGCGGGGCCGAAGCCCCGCCCAGGTCATGCCGGATATGGTGGTACGCTGTCAGTAGCCGAAGATGTGCAATACCTTTGGCAGTCGAATGTCATTGGCGACCGCCGGGACCGGGCTGGGGGGCACCTGTTTTGTCAGGCCGCTGGGCGTGGGGTCGATCACGACGCCGCGCAGCAGGAAGTTGACCATCTGGGACTGGGCATAGCCGGTGTTGGTGGCGGATGCCCTGGGGTCGATCAGGAAGCCGTGATTGATCCCTGTCTGGTCGAACTGGAAGTAGCCTTCCGCCGGTGCGGTTGCCGCCAGGTTGCTCTGGGCCGCCGCAAAGTCCACCTTGGGTGCCGGTGCACCGGCATTCAAGGTAAACATGAACGAGGATGGGATGCGCGGCGTGGCTCCCCCGCGATACCCCAACTGCTTGAAGCCAGGCCCAACCGCGGCGCCGGGGGTCCCCAACACCTCCCTGCCTCCCAGGGCGTTGCCAAGGTAGCGGGTGTTGTCGTTGGGGATGACCTGATCGCCCACCGCTTCCTGGATGGCGATGCGCCCGGATAGGCGTGACGGCAGGCCCGTGGCCAGGGGGGTGGTCAGGGTGGCCGGGTCGGCCGGGTCGATCACCGACTGGGTCACCTGGAAGAACTGGTTGTAGGTTGGGGTCCCCTGGGCGATCCCCTTGGCAGCCAGCCCCGCGTTGACGCTGGAGCTGAAGGTCGGGCTGTTCATCATCAGATAGGCCAGGCGCCCGCCAGGTACGCTCAGGAACCCTTTCATGTCGCTGTTGAGCGTCGTCTGCGTATAGGGGGGGGCCGATACGGCCAGGGTGGTGTTGCCGGCCAGGTAGTAGCTCCCCACGATGGAGCCGAGTCTGAGTGCCACGTATTTGGGTTTAAGCGTTGTCCGGTTGGGCGCGTTGGCCCCCAGGCTGGCAAAGCCGCCGCCGAGCACGGT
>DAIERH010000138.1 GCA_027346925.1 Geobacter sp. | reverse complement strand
CACCAAGGGTACGTCTCGCGGTTAGTCTGCCCAATGGAGGATGGAATGCCCCAGACCAGTCATGTTGAGACACATTTCACTGCCTCGGAGACCGTGCGCGACATCGTGATCGGCATGTCGGACGGCCTGACCGTGCCGTTCGCCCTGGCAGCCGGCCTGTCGGGGGCGGTGGCCTCAACGGGCCTGATCATAACCGCCGGCTTGGCGGAGGTGGCGGCGGGCGCCATTGCCATGGGGCTTGGCGGCTACCTTGCGGCACGGACCGATGCCGAGCATTATGCCGCGGAATTGGCGCGGGAGGAGCGGGAGGCCCTTGAGCTGCCCGAGAAGGAAAGGGCCGAGGTGGCGGAGATATTCCACGGCTACGGGTTGCCGGAAGAGACGGTGAACCTGGTGGTCGGCGCGATCAGCGCGGTCCGCACGCGCTGGGTGAACTTCATGATGCGGTTCGAGCTGGGCCTGGAGGAGCCTGACCCCTGCCGAGCCCGCAACAGCGCCCTGACCATCGCCCTGTCGTATGTGGCCGGCGGGTTGGTGCCGCTGGCCCCGTACTTCTTCATACCCTCGGTTCCCCGTGCGCTGCTCGGCTCCGTGGGTATCACACTGCTGGCGCTCTTTGCCTTCGGCTACGTCAAGGGGCGTTTCACCACGAATCGTCCCGGCCGCAGCGCCTGGCAGACGGTGCTGGTGGGAGGCCTGGCGGCGACGGCCGCCTTCGGGATCGCAAAACTCGTGGGATGATATATAATCGAACAATAGGAGCACCACATGCCCATCCTGCGCCACATAGCCCACTTGGGCCATCCGGTCCTCCGCGGCGCGACCGGTACCATCCAAGACCCGGCCGAGCCGGCCATCCAGGCCCTGATAGACGACATGCTGGCCACGATGATCGAGGCCGGCGGCGTCGGCATCGCCGCCACCCAGGTGTACGAACCGCTGAGACTGTTCATCGTCGCATCCCGTCCCAATCCCCGCTATCCCCTGGCCCCGTCCATGGAGCCGATCCCCATGCTCAACCCGGAACTGCTCTGGCAGTCGGAGGAGACCGAAAAAGCCTGGGAGGGGTGCCTGAGCGTTCCCGGCATTCGGGGGCCAGTGCCGCGCAGCAGCCGCATCGGCGTGCGCTACCTGACCCGCCACGGTGATCCGCGTGAAGAAGAGCTGGCCGGCTTCATCGCGCGTATCTTTCAGCACGAATACGACCATATCAGCGGGCTGGTATTCCTCGACCGGGTGGAGAACAACCGCGAACTGGTCAGCGAACGGGAGTATCTTCGAATGGTGTCCGCGGGGTAAACACCTTCTTTTTCGGGTCATCCCCAAATAGATTGTCTCCCCTTGCTTGACGGGAGCCGGAAGTCTGCTTCAATTAGAAGCATCTTCCGCTCCTGTTTTTGTTTGTGGCGGGAGGCATCCTACGTATTTAGTCGTCCCTGAAAAAGTCTGAATTTGACTTCAGACGGGCTGAAACTTTGGTTCCCACAGTCGAGTCAGGCTTATCAGAGGATCTGCAAGTTGCCTGAACAGCTCTTTGAAAAGCCACAAAATAATCGCTCTGAGAAGCTTCCTGATGTTGAAACCGCATCCGGCCAGGATAGCGTTGATTTTATCGCCTTCTTCGCCCTTGAGATAGTTGCGGTCCATCCGGTGGCCTGACTTCACGTGGCCGATGACTGGCTCGATGGCGCTACGGCGTTTGTACCAGTGCCACTCACTGGGTTTCATGCTCGTCTTCTTCTTGTTGGCCAGATGGACTTCGGTTTGGCCGAGGACCTTCGGAACTCCTTTGTAGCCCTTGTCACAGTAGGCGTGCTCCGGTTGCCAACCACTTATGGCGTGTGCCTGTTTGAGTGATTCCTTAAGAGTGTGGCCGTCATATGGGTTGCCGTGCACAGCTTGGGCACCGATGATCCAGTTTCCCCTTGAAGTGCTGACCAGCGATACCTTGCAACCGAACTCGTACTTCTTGTGAGCCTTGCCTTTGGCGATGCACTCAACTTCCGGGGCCTGGAGGCTGTACAATTTGTTCTTGTCGTTGCGGTGCTGCCGGAGGATACGTTCCGATCGTTCCAGCATGGCGGCAAGCAAACCATCGGGAGCAGAACATTTGCGCCTGATATCCCGGACAACCCGGCCAAGGAAGACCTTGAGACGTTTCTGCTCCCGTTTGGCTCGGTTCATCTGCCGGGCATGGCTGTAGCGACCCTGCATGATGAAGGCGCGTTTGCCTAAACGCTCGTAGGTTTGGCGAAGATCGAGCCCAGCTCTCTTTGCCAGCCGGACCAGAATTCTTCTGGCCTTGTGATAGAGCCGGGAGTCGGTCGGATAGGCGATGGCCTTCTCCTGCACCGTGGTATCAACGTTGACCCGCTCCAGGTGCTTCTCGGTCACGTGGCCGTTACGTTTGGCTGTTTCGATGGTGCCTTGGAGAAGCTTTTCCATCCCCTTGGAGCCGATGCGTTTTCTCCACTTGACCAAGGTGGTCGGATCGAGCGGAAACTCATGCTGGAAGTACTCGAAGCCGCAAAAATACTGCCAGTAGGGGTTCTCAAGGAATTGATCGACAACGCCTTCGTCGCTGACGTTGTAGGCATACTTGAGGTAGTGCAGGCCAACCAGCAGACGGATCGGCAAACCGGGACGGCCGAAATTCTCGGCATAGAGGGAACCAAACTCTCTTTCAAAGAACGACCAGTCAATGGCATCCGCCAAACGGTACAGCGAATGGTGGCGGCTCAGGATCTGGTCCAGGCGGGAACGGAACAGATCACCTTGGTCGGAACTACCCGATTTGGGTTGCATGAAATCACCGGAAAATGAAGGTGTAAGTTCAATTTTCGGCAATTTTATCATACAGAAACAACAAATAACACATGCAATAACAACTGGTTAAACTTTTTCAGGGACGACTATTTAAAGAAGGAGGTTTCAGCATGAAAGGCAACGAGAGCGTCATCGAGCACCTCAACCTGCGCCTGGCCGAGGAGTTGACCGCCATCAACCAGTACATGGTCCACTCGGAGATGTGCGACAACTGGGGCTACGAACGGCTGCACAAGATGATCGAGAAGCGGGCCATCGACGAGATGAAACACGCCGAGAAGTTGATCGCCCGCATCCTGTTCCTGGAGGGCCGCCCCATCGTGAGCAACCTCAACAAGGTGCACATCGGGCCTGAGGTGCCCAAGATGCACTCCAACGACTGGAGCGCCGAGGAGGCGGCCATCAAGGGGTACAACGAGAGTATCAGGCTGACGGTGGACGTGGGTGACAACGGCACTCGCGAACTGCTGGAGGCGATCCTCAGAGAGGAAGAGATGCACATCGACGAGCTTGAGGCCCAGTTGGATCAGATCAAGCAGATGGGACCCCAAAACTACCTGGTGGAGCAGATTCACTAAGAATCCTTGCCCGGCAGAGGGCAACATTCCGACGGTACTCTTCCGGCGTATCCATGTCGAGCAGCACCCCCGGATCGTCAACCTCCAGCAGATGCAACCGGTCGGGGTTGCTTCGCACCAGGTCCCGCAGGGTGAGGGTGTCTTTCAGTTCATCGAGCAGAGCGCGGGGGAAGAGGGTGGGATGCCCTTTTCCCCCGTCGTGCACCGGGATGATGATTCGGCCCATCTGTTCGCCATGGCGTGCGGCAAGCAGCGCCACGGTCTCTGGGGCAACCAGGGGGTGATCGCACAGGGCTATCACGACGCCGCTGGCGCCTCGTGGGAGGGCGTCGCGCCCGGCGCGGACCGAGGCGGCCATATCGCCGTCCAGGTCGGCGGTGCGCGCCACGATGACCGGATAAGCCCCTGCCGCCTCGGCTACGGCATCTCCCTGAGGGCCTGTCACCACGACCACCTCGTTGATCCCCCCCCTCAGGAGTGTTCCCAAGCAGCGGGCAATGGCGGTCTTGCCCTCAAGGGGCAGCAGTTGCTTGCATGTCCCCATCCGGCGCGATTGCCCGGCCGCCAGCAACAGCGCCGCCACGTGCGGCTTCATGGTTCCTCCTCTCCCGGACAAGTTGGCCCATGATGCTGACGGCGATTTCCTCCGGCGTCTCGGCGCCAATCTCCAACCCCACCGGGGTGACGACCCGATCCCGTTGCTCCTGCGCAAAACCATCCTCCGTCAGGGTGGTCAAGAGGGCCTGCCGCTTGCGCCTGCTCCCCAGGAGGCCGATGAAGCCGGCCTGGGTGCCCAGCGCGCCCCGTACGGCGTCGAAGTCGTGCACATGCCCCGGCGTGGCGATCACCACGTAGCTCCCGTTGCCCAGGCGCAACCGGCCAAAGGCTTCCTTCACGCTGCAGCAGATGATCTCGTCGGCAAACGGGAGTTCTTCCCTGC
The DNA here is from genome assembly GCA_027346925.1 of Geobacter sp. GTDB lineage: Bacteria > Desulfobacterota > Desulfuromonadia > Geobacterales > Pseudopelobacteraceae > JACPFJ01. The sequence continues at coordinate 1,961 of DAIERH010000138.1, read as the reverse complement.
CCGTACATTCCGGCCGTTCGTCCACCACGGTCACCCGGAATCCACAGCGCTTGGCCAGACCAGCCACTGCCTTCCCCACATGGCCGGCCCCGAACATCACCAGGTGCGGGACGCTAACGTGGGGTTCCACGTACACCGACATGGCACCGCCACAGGCAAAGCCATGCTCCTCGGTGAGCACAAAGGGGAGCGTGGTCGGCTCCCCCCCGTTCAGCGCCGCCAGCGCCGCACGGACCGTTTCCAGCTCAATCCGGCCGCCTCCCACGGTGCCGGCGTCGTGCCGTCGGCGTACCAGCATCTTGGCCCCGGCCTTGCGGGGGGAGGAACCGCTGTTGGCTGTGACGGTCGCCACTGCGAACGGTTGCCCCAGCCGGGTCAACTGGATGATTTCTTCGTAGAGTTCCAGGTCTTTCATGTCCAATCCTTGCGTGTGGATTTACATCATGTCTTGCCCAGCGCTGCCTTGATCTTCTCCGGCGTCAGCGGCAGGGAGCGCACACGGGCGCCTGTGGCGGCGAACAGGGCGTTGGCCACGGCCGGGGCGATGGGGGGCACCCCCGGCTCGCCCACCCCGCCGGGCGGCTCGTTGCTGGGGACGATGTGCACCTCGATCTGCGGTGCGGCCGCCATGCGCACCAACGGGTAGCTGTCGAAATTACCCTGCTCCACCCGGCCCTCCTTCAGGGTGATCTCTCCGTACAGGGCCGCCGAGAGGCCGAAGACGATGGCCGACTCCATCTGGGCCGCGATGGTGTCCGGGTTGACGATCCGGCCGCAGTCCACGGCGCAGACCACCCGCCGCACCTTCGGGCCCCCCGTGGTGTCCAGCGCCACCTCGGCCACCTGGGCAACGAAGCTGCCGAATGATGAGTGCACGGCGATGCCTCGGCCGACACCCTTGGGAAGCGGCGTGCCCCAGCCGGCCTTGCGGGCCGCGGTCTCCAGGACCCGCAGGTGCCGGGGCTGTTCGGCCAGGAGCGAGTGGCGGTACTGGTAGGGGTCTAGGCCCGCGAGGTGGGCCAACTCGTCCAGGAAGCTCTCCACCACAAAGGAGGTGTGGGAATGCCCCACCGAACGCCACCAGAGCACCGGCACGCCGTTTTTGGTCGTGTGCAGCTCCACCAGCAGGTTGGGGATGGCGTAGGGAATGTCGGCGGCCCCCTCAACCGAGGTGTCGTCGATGCCGTCCTTGATCATTGCCTTCTCAAATGGGGTCCCGGCGATGATCGACTGGCCGACGATGGTGTGGCGCCAGGCCAGCGGCTTATCGCTGTCATCCAGGGCCGCGCTGATCCGGTCGTACCACATCGGGCGGTAGTAACCGGCCCGCATGTCGTCCTCGCGGGTGCGGACCACCTTGACCGGCTTTTTGACCGCCTTGGCCACCTGCACCGCCTCCAGCACGAAGTCGTGGCCGGGGCAGGCACGCCGGCCGAAGCCGCCCCCCAGGAAGGTGGTCTCGAAGGTTACCTGTTCCGGAGTGAGACCGGCCTCCTGGGCGGCGGCGTTGCGGTCCAGGGTCTGGAACTGGGAACCGGTCCTGATCAGGCAACTGTCTGGCTTCAGGTCCACGAAGCAGTTGAGCGGCTCCATGGTGGCGTGGGCCAGGTAGGGAACCTCGTATTCCGCTTCAAGTTTGCGGGTCGCCATGGCCAACCCGGCCGGGGCATCACCATCGTGACGGGCCGCCCGTCCCGGCATGGTTGCCAGTTTGGCGTACTCCCGGCGCATGGCCGGCGTGGACAGTTGTGCCCATTCCCCCTCGTCCCAGGCGACCTCCAGCGCCTCGCGCCCCTTGAGGGCCTGCCAGAAATCGTCGGCCACCACCGCCACCCCGGCCGGGATGGCCACCACCTCCCGCCCCACGCGCACCAGGAGCACCGGCTGCATGGCCACCGTGAGAGGTAGACGCAGCGTGAATCGCGTTCCCTCGCCGCGGCGGCTCTCGATGGAGAGCTTGC
>DAIERH010000137.1 GCA_027346925.1 Geobacter sp. | reverse complement strand
TGTGGGAACTGGAGAAGGAAGGCGAGATCATCGTCCACCGCATCAATCCCGGACACCAGGCGGAAGTGGTAAAAACTCTCTACGGTTGGGACAAGAAGATCCCCACCAATAACCTCTGGCACCACAAGAGCTGCGGACAGTGCGGCAACATCCCCGGCTATCCCACCAGCCTCATGTGGTTCATGAACAAGCTGGGCATCGACTACCTCGACGAGACCGACCAGACCTCCTGCACCGCCTGGAACTACCACGGCTCCGGCATCGGCAACGTGGAGTCCCTGGCCGCCGTCTTCCTGCGCAACTTCCATCAGGCCTACGTCTCCGGCAAGCAGCATGGCTTCGAGAATGGCCATTTCTTTCCCCTGGTGCATTGCGGCACCTCCTTCGGCAACTACAAGGAGATCCGCAAATATCTCATCGAGTCCGCCGAACTGCGGGAGAAGGTCAAGAAGATCCTCGGCAAGCTGGGACGCCTGGTGGACGGCAAGATCGTCATCCCCGAGGAGGTGGTCCACTACAGCGAATGGCTGCACGTCATGCGCCACCGTATCGCCAGCGAGTTGCAAACTATCGACGTTTCGCATATTCGGGTTGCGGTACATCCTGCCTGTCACGTCTATAAGATGGTGCCAGAGGATGCCATCTACGATCCTGAAATTCTTGGTGGTAACCGGGTCGCTGTTACTACTTCGGTAGCCATGGCCTTGGGTGCGCAGGTGATCGACTACTCCACCTGGTATGACTGTTGCGGTTTCGGCTTCCGCCACATCATATCGGAGCGCGAATTCACCCGTAGCTTTACGATGAATCGTAAAATAAAGGTAGTGAAAGAGGAGGCCAAGGCCGACGTGTTGATTACTCACGATACGGGCTGTGTCACCACCATGGACAAGAACCAGTGGATCGGCAAGGCTCACGATATGAACTTCAGTGTACCCGTCATCGCCGACGTGCAGCTCGCGGCCCTGGCCTGCGGCGCCGATCCCTTCAAGATCGTGCAGTTGCAGTGGCATGCTTCGCCCTGTGAAGATCTGGTGGAGAAGATGGGCATCAGTTGGGACAAAGCCAAGGCCCATTTCCAGGATTATCTCAAGCAGGTGGAACAGGGCAATGTGGAATACCTCTACAACCCCGAACTCGCCGTTGATCAGCACATCAACATGAATGCCGGTTGATGTTTCTTGGTGCAGTTTAGATCGGCATAGGGGGCGGCATAAGCCGCACCCTGCCACACCACCCGGTATGCGAGTTCGCACCGGGCGGTTCGAGGGGTTGAGGTCATGGGAGTCTGGGAAAGCCAATGTCGCAAAGTATTTGGCCGTGATGTGCAATGTTGGCGCCGTTCCGGCTGAAGGGCCGACGCCGCGAATCTGGACCATCGGTCACGGCGCGCGTTCCCTGGAGGAATTCATCGACATGCTCCGGGCCGCTGGCGTGCAGGAAGTGGTGGATGTGCGCAAGATGCCGCGCTCTCGGCACAATCCCCAGTTCAATGGCGACACCCTGCCGACGGCCCTTGCGCCCTTGGGGATCGGTTATCGCCACGCGGAGGCCCTGGGCGGGTTGCGCCGGGGGCGTGTCGATTCCCCCAATGGCGCCTGGCGCAATGCGAGTTTCCGCGCCTATGCCGATTATATGCAGACGGTACCGTTCCAGAAAGGGCTGGAGGCATTGGAGACCTTGGCGCGGGGGCGCAGGACGATCCTCCTGTGCGCCGAGACCCTCCCATGGCGCTGTCATCGCTTTCTCATTGCCGACGTCCTTACCGCCCAGGGCTTTACCGTGGATCACCTGCTGACGCCAGGGCATGACCAGAGGCATCGTTTGAGCCCTTGGGCGCGGCGGCGTCCCGATGGCGGGATCTGGTATCCGGCCCCAGATCCCCTTCCGCTCCAAGAAGGTTCCCACAGGAGTCCATGATGGAAAAACGCGTCGACTATGGCTTGGTATCCCCCAACGGCATCCGCAGCCTGCGGGATCTGGAGACTTATCTCCATGGAAGCAACTTGGAACCAGCGCTGCTGGAACTGGTGAAGCTGCGCGCATCCATCCTCAACGGCTGCGCCTTTTGCATCGACATGCACAGCAAGGAAGCCCGCGCCCGGGGCGAGATGGAGCAGCGTCTTTATGCCCTCGCCGCTTGGCGGGAAGCGCCATTTTTCAGCGAGCGGGAAAGCGCGGCGCTGGCGTGGACCGATGCTATCACCCGCATCGATGAAGGCGTCTCGGATGCGCTCTATGAAAACGTCCGCCGTTATTTCGAGGAGAAGGAACTGGTGGATCTGACCTTGGCCGTCGTGGCCATCAACGCCTGGAACCGCCTAGCCATTGCCTTCCGTACCCCCGCCGGCAGTTATCGGCCGGATCTGGACCGATAGATGGGATACTACTTCCGCCTCAGCCCGCGACCGCCCTTTCGCCTGGATCTCACGGTCTGGGCGCTGCGCCGTCAAGCCCACAACCGGATGGATGACTGGGAGCGCGAAACCTATCGGCGGGTCTGGCGCTATGGGGACGGATGGCTGAAAGTCCGGCTCTGGCAGACGAAGGGTGATCCCGATCCGTTTCTGGAAGGAGAAATCTACGAAGGCCCCCAGGACGAGCGGACTGTCTCTTGGGCCCGTGCGCAACTCACCTGGATGCTGAGCCTGGATCGGGATCTCGGCCCCTTTTACGCGGTGGCCGCTGCCGATCCTCGTCTTGCGTCCCTGGCGGCGCGCTACCGTGGTCTCCGGCCACCCCGTTTCCCCTCCCTCTTCGAAGGACTGGTCAATGCCGTCGCCTGCCAGCAACTGAGTCTGCATCTGGGTATCACCCTCCTCAATCGCCTCTCGGAGCTCTGCAGGGAGGGGGTGGGAGAAATGGACCGGGTGTATCCTTTCCCGGATCCCCGCTCTCTGCTGCGGCAGGAGGTGACGGCCCTGCGTGGTCTAGGCTTCAGCCGCCAGAAGGTGACCGCCTTGCGCGCTCTGGCGGAAGAAGCGGCGGCCGGCAGACTAGAGCGTGAAGACTGGCAGGATCTGCCCAACCCCGCAGCCATACAGCGTCTGCTGCGTTTGCGCGGCATCGGCCGCTGGTCGGCAGAGTACGTCCTGCTGCGCGCCTTGGGGCGTCTGGACATTTTCCCCGGTGACGACGTGGGGGCGCGCAAGGCCCTGGCCCGCTGGCTGGAGGAAAACAGCAGCTTGGATTATGCCCAGGTTGCCCATCGGCTCCGGTCATGGCAGCCCTACGCCGACATGGTATATTTTCTGTTGTTGATGCGGCGACTGGAAGGAGAGGGACGTATGTGGAACCCCAGCGATGAACTGCCGCTGTCCCAATCGGATCAGGCGGACAGGCGGTAATTGCGCAGGATTTCCAGAAAGCGGCTGATCAGCTCCGAATGCCCCTGAATGTGGAAGATATAACGCGGCACGCTCCGTTCGGTGCTGCGAGCCATGAAGGGCTCTCCCCAAAAGCTCAGGAGGGCCTCCGTCCGCCCCGTCGCCGCCGAATCCGCCACGATCAGGGAGATGCTTTCCTGATTATCGATCCAGGTGGGTTCCTGAACTTTATGGGCGCCTGGGCAGGCGCGGATGGTGGGCAGGATTTCTTCCCAGAGACGGCGCTGATCTTTGTCCAGAATGAAGCGCATGGTCGTGATGCGTGGATTCTCCAGGGCCGGCCGGAGCAAGGCGTCAAACAAGGCCGGGGGCTTGTACATGGAAAGGCAGACATTGAACCAGATCATTTCGCCGCTGGCGTGGACCAAGAACTCCGTGCTGACCTTGCGGATCCGGTTCGGCCCGATGAGTACGGCATCGGGAGGCAGGAGGCCCACTTCGATTTCACGCAGGCTTACCTGGACGGCCGCAAGTCGGCCCTCCAAACGCTCCATGGCCCCTTCCCGGCGCATATCCCGTAGAAAGAGCAGGGCGATGAGCGCAACAGTCAGGGTAAGCAATACCTCACCCTGAATCAGGTGCAGGAGTTCCATGACGATGGCCGTGACCGCCGCGATAACGCCTGCGATGGCATCCCATTCCAAATTGAGCAGGCGTTTCGTATGCACCATTACCCCTCCATGATGTCGGCTGCCCCCTCCGTAAGGCCTAGATGATCAGTCCCGCGATCCTTCCTCAGCGAGACGCAGGATGCCGCCCTTATGATAGGCCACATGGCGGCTTTTGTCGCTTTGGATGGCGTATTGCGGGTCTTCCGGGCTCGCATGGTGGGTATAGCCGTGGACCGGAAAATCCTGCTCGTGGATGGCAACGATCCGCCCCGTTACCCTGCCTGCCTCCGAATTCCAGGTAACGTGATCGCCCACGGCAAAGCGTGGTGCCGGCGGCTTTTTCATGAGGTGTCCTCAGCGCCAAAAGCTTACGTAGAAACGTGCTGGGCCCAGGAACTCCACCCGGTGCGGCAGATCGGGCGGTATCCATGCAGGCCGTGCCGGACTCAGAATCCAGGCGCGGGCGCTGCCGTCTTCCAGGCAATATCGCAAGTTTCCTTCCAGGAGCACGATGCGCCCCCAGACCCCGGCTTTGGTGCGATGCTCATGGAGCAGGCCGGCGGGGGCGTCGTCGTCGGTGAATTCCGGTGTGCGCTGGTATTCCTTCAAGGGCACGGGCGGCTCGGGCAGGGGCAATTCCTCCTCCTCTTCCCCGGTATCCAGATATGGGCGTTTATCCCGCACATGCCGCCACTGCTCGGCATCGGGCAGGGCAGGCTTTTTTTGAATGATGACGGGCCAGCGGCGTGCCAGGCGCGCGTTGAGTTCCGGATATTTTTCCATGCCGTCCGGCAAATCCACGTCGCGGAAGATGGCGTCTACCGGACACTCGGGCACACAGAGGGTGCAATCGATGCATTCGTCTGGATCGATGGCCAAAAAGTTGGGGCCCTCGTGGAAGCAATCCACCGGGCATACTGTGACGCAATCGGTATACTTACACCGAATACAGGCTTCTGTAACCACATGGGTCATTGGATATCCCCCTTAACGTATGCCCCGGAAATGCCTTCAACGCCAGATCGGCGGGATTGCGCTCGCCCCATTTCCGAAAATCCGTCAAAACCGATCATCACGGCGTATAAAAGATGCCTCAATCAGAACTTCATGTCGATAAACGGATAGATTTTATACCTATCCCGCGACTCGCCCGCGTTATAGTAGCCGTTGGGCTTCCTGTACCACATTTTCCACAGTGAATCCCAGATGGCGGAAATTTTCTGGATAGGGTGCACTGGCGCCGAAGCGGCTCAGGCCTATGGTGGCGCCCTCTCCCACCCATTCGCACCACCCCAGGGATGCCGCAGCCTCTACGGCGAGCCGGACTTTGATATTCCGTGGGAGCACCGTATCCCGGTAAGCGGCCGGCTGGGCGCGGAATATCTCCCAGCTGGGCATGCTCTTCCGCCCACTGCGCCTTGAGGCGTCCCAATGCCGCAGGGGAAAGTCCCTTGGCCTCTTCGCCCAGGAGGATAGAAAGCGCCCCCTGCATGTGGCCAGAAGATATCCCATGCAGATACAGCCAGGGGACTGTGGCCGCCACCGTCCGCGATTTACGCACATACGGTGGCATCAGTGTCGAATTGAATTTAATCCCCGAACCCGCGCGATCTCGAACCTTGGGGACCTTCACTGACACAGGACCCAGGGCCGTCATGATCTCTCGCTCCGGCAGGTGGCCGTTACGAACGACCGCCTGACGACCATTGACCATCCGTACAGCAGAAAACTCTTCCAGCACTTGGTCTGCAAACCCTTTGTAGCAACAGTACGCCACCTTGCTCAGGTCACTTGTAACCCGCCTATACACCAGTTTCGATCATAGCTCTCCGCATTGGCGTTCCTTCAGGACAATGCGGTGCGCGATGTGGCCCCAGTTTGGCTGACAGAGCCAGGCCCCCTCCGTGTAGCTGATGAGATCGTTATTGATTGGATGACGCTTGCGGCGAACGGTGAAACCTATTTCCTGTCATCTACCGGGTAGACGATTTGCTGTTCGCCCATTGCCGTAACTCAGAAGGGCGGTGGATGTATATCTTGAGTTTTTCAACAGCTATCAAATGCTCCTCTCGCAATCGCTTCAACACACGAGAAAATGTTTCCGGGGTTAAACCTAGTCGGGCCGCGATCATGGCTTTTTTGGCAGGGAGAAGCAAACTCACGGGAGAATTTCCCGATGGGCAGAGTTCCAGCAGATATCCTGCAACCCGTTGGTCAGCGGATTCCACAGTAAGATGTCGCAACTCCATTATTAAATGACGTAAACGCAGACTCAGTCTGCCCAACATTTGCAGCATCAGCTCCTGATGCTGCTGTAGGGTGACGAGAAATATCGTAAGGGGAATTTCCAGAACCCGGCTCGGCATGGCCGCTATTGCCTGCACAGGATAACGATATCCCAAAAAGGCTACAGCTT
>DAIERH010000136.1 GCA_027346925.1 Geobacter sp. | reverse complement strand
GCCTCGGCCAGGTCCGGCCGGTCACAGGCGCGCCCCAGCCGTATCAGCACCTGGGCCAGCAGGGAAGCGGCGGAAGGGGTGACGCCGTCATGGTCCAGGGTGACCCGGGCCGGCATCTGTTCCGCATCGTTCCCGATCGTGGCAAAACAGCCGTCATCCGGGCGGCGGAAGAGCCGCAGGCTGTCATCCGCCAGGCCGAGCGCCGCTTCCAGCCAGGTATTGTCGAGGGTTGTCTCGAACAGCTCCAGCAGGCCGAAGCAGAGGCCGGCATGGTCCTCCAGAAAGGCCGGCACGTCCGACGCACCCCCCAGGAAGCTGCGCAGCAGCCGGCCGTCCTTCCGGCGCAGGCTGTTCAGGCAAAAGCCGGCAATGTGGCCGGACCGCTCCAGAAACGCCCGTTTTCCGCCAAGTGCCGCGGCCCTGGCCAGGGCCGCGATCATCAGGCCGTTCCAAGCGGTGAGGATCTTCCCGTCGCGAAACGGTCGTACGCGCGTCTCCCGCTGTTTCAGGAGCAGGAGCCGGCCGCGCTCCAGGCTTTGTTCCGTCTCTGTCTGGTCAAGCCCCTGGCGTGCGCAGAATTCCGCCATCCCTTCCGGTGTGGTGAGGATGGTATGCCCTTCGAAGTTGCCCTCCGGCCGTACGGCGTAGAAACGGCAGAACAGGTCCGCATCCGGTCCGAGCAAATCCTCGATCTCCCTTTTGTCCCACAGGTAGAATTTTCCCTCCACCCCTTCGGAATCGGCATCCAGGGCCGCGCAGAAGGCGCCTTCCGGTGAAAGCAGTTCGCGTTCCGCAAAGGATAGGATCTCCTCGGCCATGGCCAGGAACATGTGGTCATCGGTTGCCTGGTAGGCCTCCAGGCTGGCCAGGGCCAGCAGTGCCTGGTCGTAGAGCATCTTCTCGAAGTGGGGCGCCAGCCATTCCCGATCCGTGGAATAGCGGTGCAGGCCCCCGCCCAGGTGATCCCAGATGCCGCCGGAACGTATCCTGGCCAGGGTGTGGAGCGCCATCTCCATGGCCTGCCGGTTGCCGCCATGCCCCTGTTCGATCAGCCAGCTCAGATAGATCGGCATGGGGAACTTGGGGGCGCTCCCGAAGCCACCGTGCTCCCGATCGTAGATCGCCGAGAGTTGCTCGAAGGCGTTTCGGGAAAGCTCCGCCAGGACCACATCCGCGTGCTGCTTGGGACGTGCAAGCGTGCCCATCTCTGACATGACGGCCCGGCAGTTCTGTTCGATCAGGTCGGGGCGCTGGCGCCAGAGCACGGCGATGTTCGCAGCCAGGTCCATGAAGCCGCTCATGCCGCCGCTGCCCAGTTTGGGCAGGTAGGTGATGGACAGGAAGGGGAGTTTGTCGGGAGTCATGAAGATGTTCAGGGGCCAGCCGCCCCTGGCGCCCATTATCTGGGTGGAGGTCATGTAGAAGTCGTCGATGTCGGGCCGCTCTTCACGGTCCACCTTGATGCTGACGAAATGCCGGTTGAGCAGGTTGGCCACATCCTGGTCCTCGAAGCATTCGTGGGCCATGACATGGCACCAGTGGCAGGTGGCGTAGCCGATGGACAGGAAAACCGGCCGGTTCTCGCCGCGGGCCGTTTCAAAGGCCTCGTCGCCCCATTCGAACCAGTCCACCGGGTTTTCCGCGTGCTGGAGCAGATAGGGGCTGCGGGCGTGGATGAGGCGGTTGAAGCGCCTGGTATCGTTCACATCGGTTCTCCCTTCCAGAAGTTCGCTTTCGGTACATCAGGACCTGTGGTACTAATGATACCAGAAAACGGGTCGGAAGCTGATCATCGGGGGAGGCGGTGCGGGGATGCGCGAGATAACGGGCAACATCTGGGACTACCGGGAGACGGCCGTCATAGCCATAACCACCAACGGCCAGGTGGCCAAAAACGGCAGGGGGGTCATGGGGCGGGGTGTGGCGGCCCAGGCGGCGCGGCTGTTTCCGGAACTTCCCACGACCCTCGGCGCCTTGCTGGCCCAAGGGGGAAACCACGTCCACTATCTCGGCGACAACATCGTCAGTTTCCCGGTGGAGCATTCGCCCTACGAAAACCCCGACCCGAGGCTGATCGAACAATCGGCGCGGGAACTGGCGCTGATGGCCGATGCGAAGGGCTGGACAGCGGTGGTGGTGCCGCGTCCCGGCTGCGGGGGAGGGGGGCTCGCCTGGAAGGATGTGCGTCCGCTTTTGGAGCCGTATTTCGATGACAGGTTTCAGGTGATAACGGCGGAACAGATCCCCCCCTTTGGCAAAGGGGGGCGAGGGGGGATTTGAGGGGGAGGCTTTTATGCTATTCCCCCAGCATGCGGGCGAAGAAATCGGCGGCCATATCGACGGAATCGGCCTGCTTGCCGTCAATTGCGCCTGCCGGATCGTTCAGCAGGTGTTCCGGTATCTCGGCCAGGAATCGGCTGGGAAGGCGCTCTTCCACCGTGCCGTATTTTCTGCGGGCCAGGCAGCGGGAAATGGTCAGGTGCCGCCGCGCCCTGGTGATGCCCACGTAGCACAGCCGGCGCTCCTCGGCGCAGGTCGGGTCCTCCTCAATGGAGCGTTTGTGGGGCAGCAGGTCCTCCTCCAGCCCCACCAGCCAGACATGGTCGAATTCCAGCCCCTTGCTGGAGTGGAGCGACATGAGCGTGACCGCGTTGTGACCGTGCTCCTTGTCGTCGTCGGATTTGTCCTCGTCCAGGAGCGAGATCCGCTCCAGGAAGGCCGACAGGGTGGGGTGGGCCTCACGCTCCTCGAAGGCAGCCAATGAGTTGACCACCTGTTCGATGTTCTCGATCCTCTTCCTGGCCTGGGCCGCGTCGTTCAAGGTGCGGAAGAGCTCATCCTCGATGCGCAAACGGTTGAATAGGGCATTGACCTGCTCCCCCAGGCGTGACCTGCTGTTGAAACCGTCCATGACCCCCTTGATCATGGCATGGAAGGCTGTCACCGCCTTTTTGGCGGACTCGGAGATCTCCGGAATCTCCGCGACCCTGCCCAAAGCCTCGAACAGCGGTACGTCATGTTCCAGGGACCACTGGTTGAGCCGCACCAGGGTGGTGTCGCCGATCCCCCGCCGGGGGAAGTTGATGATGCGCAAGAGCGATGCCTCGTCGCTGGGATTGTCGATCACCCGCAGGTAGGCAACGGCGTCCTTGACCTCCTTGCGCTCGTAGAACTGTTGTCCCCCCACCACCACGTAGGGGATGCGTTCCAGGCGCAGCCGCTCCTCGAAGGCGCGGCTCTGGGAATTTGAACGGTAGAGCACGGCAAAATCGGACCAGAGCAATTTGTCCCTGAACTGCTCCAGCATCATGGCTTCGACCACCTTCGCGGCCTCTTCCTCCTCGTTTGCGGCCACGATCAGGTCGATTTCGCGTCCCTGGCCGCTTGCCGTCCAGAGCGCCTTGTCCGTGCGCACCGGGTTGTTCCTGATCACGCTGTTGGCCGCCTCCAGGATAGAGCCGCTGGAGCGGTAGTTCTGCTCCAGCTTGATCACCTTGCAGCCGGGGTAGTCGTGTTCGAAGGTGAGGATGTTCTTCACCTCGGCCCCGCGCCAACCATAGATGGACTGGTCGTCGTCGCCCACCACGCAGAGATTGCCGTGCCGTTTGGCCAGAAGCGAGATCAGCAGGTACTGGGAGGCATTGGTGTCCTGGTATTCGTCCACCATGATGTAGCGGAACCGTTCCTGCCAGTGGTCGAGGATCGCCTTGTTGGACTGGAGGAGCCTGACCGAGAGCATGATGATGTCGTCGAAATCGATGGCGTTGAACCCCTTGAGAAGTTCCTGGTAGCGGGGATAGACGGCGGCCGTGGCCAGATCCAGCCGATCTTCGTTTGCCGGCTTGAAGTCGGCCGGCCCCATCAGGCGGTTCTTGAGGCTGGATATGCGCCACAGGATCGCGTCCGGGTCGCACTGCTTGGGGTCCAAGTCCAGTTCGCGCATTGCCTGGCGCAGCACACCGGCCTGGTCCGAGGTGGAATAGATGGAGAAGTTTGGCTTGAAGCCCAGGGCGCGGATGTCGCGCCGCAGGATGCGCACTCCCAGGGAGTGGAAGGTGGACATCACCATCCCCTCGGCCAGGCTTCCGGCCATGGCTGCGACGCGCTCCTTCATCTCCCGGGCCGCCTTGTTGGTGAAGGTCACGGCCAGGATGTTGGCGGCCGGTACGCGCTGGTCTTTCAGCAGGTGAACGATGCGGGTGGTGATGACCTGGGTCTTGCCGGAGCCTGCCCCGGCCAGGATCAGCAGGGGGCCGACCGTATGATTGACCGCCTGCTGCTGCGGTGGGTTGAGTCGTTTCATGGTTGAAGGTTTGTATCACATTGGGCGGTGGAGAGGCAAATTAGTTTCAATTCTGTTGCGGCATTGTAAAAACAATGTAATATTCTTCGGGTATATCAATTTCCTGTCCCGGAGCAGATCGTGACCTCCTCTCCAGCAACGAAAAAACATCCCAGGAACAAGACGAAAAAGGCGATCGTGTCGGATACCAGCGTCATACCGGTAAAAGCGAAAGCAAAGGGCGCACGGAAGGGGGCGGTGGAAGCGGGGGAACCGGCTGGTCCCCCTTTGCAGGCCTTTGACCTGACCGACAGCGAATGGTATCTCAACCGGGAACTGACCTGGCTGGAGTTCAACCGCCGCGTGCTCCACGAAGCCGAGGACGGGCGCACCCCGCTCCTGGAACGCCTGAAGTTCATCGCCATCGTCAGCGCCAACCTGGACGAATTCTTCATGAAACGCATTGGCGGCCTCAAACAGCAGATCGGGGCCGGCATGCGGGAGTTGACCCTGGACGGCCGCACGCCGCGCCAGCAGGTGGCGGAGTGCCACGGCGTCATCAGGGACATCAATGGCCGAAAACGGCATGCCTTTCACGAGGTCACGGCGCTTCTGGAACAGAAGGGCATCGTGATCGAGCGCCATGCCACCCTTACCCCGAAGGAAAAGAAACAGCTCCGCGAGCATTACTACACCAACATCTTTCCGCTCTTGACCCCCCAGTCCATCGACCCGGCCCATCCCTTCCCCTTTATCTCCAACCTGTCCCTCAACCTCCTGGTGACCCTGCGCTATCCCAGGGCGCGCGAGGTGTCCCTGGCCCGGGTCAAGGTGCCCGTGGGGCTGGGAACGCCGCGGTTCATCCGCGTCGGCAAGGGGGACAGCTTCATCCCGCTGGAAGAGTTGATGATGCACAACCTGGACATGCTCTTTCCGGGGATGGAGATCGTGGCGTGCGAGATCTTCAGGGTCACGCGCAACGCCAACACAGAGAAGGACGAGGAACAGGCCGACGACCTGATGGCCATGATCGAGTCGGAACTGAAGGAGCGCAAGTTTGCCCCAATCGTCCGGCTGGAGATCGGGCAGGGGATGGACCCGGTGCATCGGGGCCGGCTGGCGGCAGAGCTGGAACTGGACGAGGAGAACGACGTGTTCGAGTTTCCCGGCATGCTGGCCATGCGCGACCTGTTCGAACTGGTCGGCCTCGATCACTCCCGGTTGCACGACCCGCCCCATTACCCCATCGACCACCCCCTCTTGCAAAACCAGCGCAACATCTTCCACATCATCCGCGACGTGGGCGCGATCCTGCTGCAACACCCCTACGAGTCCTTCTCCACCTCGGTGGAGCGTTTCCTCAGGGAAGCGGCCACCGACCCCAAGGTGCGCGGCATAAAGATGACCCTGTATCGCACCGGCACCAAGAGCCGGATCATCGATTCGCTCATCCTGGCCGCCCAGAACGGCAAGCAGGTGGCGGTGGTGGTGGAACTCAAGGCGCGCTTCGACGAGGCGGCCAATATCCAGCTTGCGGAGCGGATGGAGGAGGCCGGCATCCACGTCACCTACGGCGTGGTGGGGCTCAAGACCCACTGCAAGGTGATCCTGGTTGTGCGCCAGGACTACAACGGTCTCAGGCGGTACGTGCACATCGGCACCGGCAACTACCACGCCGAGACGGCCCGCATCTACAGCGACGTTGGCATGCTGACCTGCGATGAGGCCATCGGCCAGGATGTGACCGAACTGTTCAATTACCTGACCACCGGCTTCACGGCCCGACGCAACTACCAGAAGCTCGCGCCGGCACCCCGTTTCCTGAAAAAGGCCCTGTTGATGCGGATTGACCGGGAAATGGCCGCCCATGCCGACAAGGGGGGCGGCCTGATCCAGTTCAAGATGAATGCCCTGGAGGACGGCGACATTTGCCGGGCGCTCTACCGCGCCTCCATGGCCGGAGTGCGCATCGACCTGTACGTGCGCGACACCTGCCGCCTCCGGCCCGGCATCCCCGGCCTGTCGGAGAATATCCGCGTGGTCAGCACTGTCGGCCGTTTCCTGGAGCATTCCCGGCTGTATTACTTCAGAAACGGCGGACAGGAGGAATACTTCATTGCCTCGGCCGACGCCATGAAGCGCAACCTGGAGGCCCGGGTG
>DAIERH010000135.1 GCA_027346925.1 Geobacter sp. | reverse complement strand
GATGCGCCACATCATCATCGGCCACGACTATGCCTTCGGCAGGGGACGCCGGGGCAACTACGAGACCCTGGCACGGCTGGGGGCCGAGTGCGGCTTTACCCTGGAAGACCTGGACCCGGTCAAGGAGGGGGCGACCATCTTCAGCAGCAGCCTGGCGCGCCGCCTGATCTCCGGCGGCGACATGCCGGCAGCCGCCGCCGTATTGGGGAGATACCACGTCGTCTCCGGCCGGGTGGTGCACGGCCGGGAGATCGGCCAGAAGCTGGGGTTCCCAACGGCCAATATCGAAACCCCGAACGAGTTGATCCCTCCCGACGGGGTGTACGCCGTCATGGTGGCCGTGGGGGATGCGCTTCTACAGGGTGCCTGCAACATCGGTTCAAACCCGACTTTTGCCGGTGGGGTGCGCACCGTCGAGGTATTCCTGCTGGATTTCAGCGAGCAGCTCTACGACCGGGAGATTGCGCTCTGCTTTGTCCAGCGCCTGCGGGAAGAGAAGAAATTCTCCGATATCGGTGAACTGATCAAGGCCATCGAACAAGATGTGGCCGCCACCAGGACCATCCTGGCCGCGGCCGACCGGGAGATGGTCAGACCGCTGTTTACTCAAACAACATTCAAGCTGACCACCCCTAACCCCTCCTGAACCAGGAGGGGGATTTCCAAGCACCCCTCCTTGATAAGGAGGGGCGGGGGGTGGTTGTTAACCGAGAGTGTGCCATGAAAAAGGGCGGTGACATCAAATTCTGGCTGGGGATCGGTATCAGTCTGTTCTTCATGGCCCTCCTGTTCAGGCGGATCGATTTCCACCAGTTGGCAACGGCCCTGGCCAGGGTGGATTACCGCTTCATCCTGCTGGGGGTGCTCTTAACCTTTGCCAGTTACTTCCTGCGGGCCGTGCGCTGGCGCTACCTGCTCATCCACGAAAAACCGGTTCCGCTCTCGTCGCTCTACCCGGCCACCATCATCGGCTACATGGCCAACAACATCCTTCCGGCCCGGCTGGGCGAATTCGTGCGGGCCTATGTCCTGGCCCGGCGGGAAGGGTTCCAAACGCCCACCGTGTTCGCCTCGCTGGTGATCGACCGCCTCTTCGACGGCTTCACGGTCATGCTCATGCTGCTCGTTACCCTGTTCACCCTGCGATTGCCCCGGCACATGGCGGATGCCGGAGAGGCGGTCAGGGTCGGCGGCGTGGTTATGTTCCTGCTGTACGCGGCCATAGTGGTCTTCCTGTTCCTGCTCAAGCGGCAGACCATGAGGACCCTCACGTTCACGGGATGGCTCCTGAGGCCGTTTCCCCAAAGCATCCCGGATCGTGTCATCCCCCTGCTCGGCTCGTTCATCGCCGGCATCCGGCTGTCCAAGAGGGGGGGGCACATCGCGGCGCTCTTGGTGTCGTCACTGCTGATCTGGACCTGTGCGGTGCTGCCGGTGGACCTGACCTTGCAGGGGTTCGGCATCCACCTCCCCATCACCGCCTCCATGTTCATCATGGTGCTCCTGGTTTTCGCCGTGATGGTGCCCGCTTCGCCCGGTTTCATCGGCACCTATCACTATGCCTGTTTCAAGGGGCTGTCGGCCTTTGGGTTGGATGCCGCCACCTCGGTCAGCATAGCCCTGGTCATCCATGGCATGGCCTTTTTCCCGGTCATTGCGGCCGGTTTTTATCACCTCTGGAGAGAGGGCATTTCGCTCCAGGCGCTGGGAGATGCGTCCAGGAAGGAACCAAATGAAATTGCCTAGGATCGCCGTAGCCGGCTTGGACCCATTCATGGTCATGGCGTTTACGATCCCGTTTAGCGTCTATATGCTCACCCTGGCGCCGTCGGTGACCTTTTTCGACAGCGGTGAATTCATCACGGCCACCTGGTCGCTGGGGTCGGCCCATTCGCCCGGTTACCCCTTGTTCCTCATGTACGCCAAGCCTTTTACCTGGCTCCCCTTGGGGAATATCGCCTTTCGTATCAACATGGCCACGGCCGTATCCTCCTCCCTGGCCTGTCTGGGGGTCTATCTCCTGACGATCCGCCTGCTGAAGGATGAGCAGTTGGTGGAGGCCCCGCGTTTCTCCGCATACGCCGTCAAGGGCGCGGGACTGGCCGCGGCGCTCGGCTTCAGCTTTACCCCGCGCCTCTGGCTGCAATCCAACCACGACAAGCCCTATCCTTTGCTGGCCTTTATCACCGCCGTCATCTTCTACCTGTTGCTGAAATGGCGCGAGCACTACCGGGACGGCGATGAGCAGCCGGCCTACATCTATGCCGCCACCTTTCTGGCCGGCCTTTCCATGGCGCTCCACCAGACGGTCGTGCTGCTCCTGCCTGCCTGGTTCCTGCTGATCGTTCTGGCCGACTGGCGCATGCTGACCAGGGTCAAGGAGGTGGTCCTGGCAACGGCCTTCAGCCTGCTCGGCTTCTCCGTTCATCTGTACCTGCCGCTCAGGGCCACCCGCGACCCGGTGCTCATCTGCGGCGACACCAAGACCTACACCCAGTTCATGTGGCACTTCCTGCGCAAGGGGTACCCGAACGAGCCCCACCCCCGGGATGCGGCCCTGCTCTGGGCCCAGGTCAAGGCCTTCAACATCCCCCACGAGTTCACCATTCTGGGGGCGGGGTTGGCCATCCTGGCCCTGGTCTGCCTGTGGCGGCGGCAACGGGACGTGGTCATCGCCTATCTGGCGGGTGTCGCCACGTTTCTGCTGGTCATTGTCGGCTATTTCAACACCATGGCCGAGATGATCTTCCTGACCGAGGAGTTTTTCACGCCGCTCTACCTGCTGACCGCGGTGCTGATCGGCATCGGCCTGTATCACCTGCTGGCGTACGCGGTTGCCAGGGCGCACAGGCCCGCGGCCTACGGCGGAAAGCTGTACGCCGTCGTGGCGGCCCTCTATCTGTCGCTGCCGGTCGCCATGTGCGTTGGGAGCTATTACGAGAACGACCAGCACAACAACTACATCGCCTTTGATTACGCCACCAACTCACTGCGTTCCCTCCCCCGGAACGCGGTCATGTTCACCTGGGGGGACAGCGGCGCCTTTCCCCTCTGGTATCTGCAGTGGGTGGAGCGGATGCGCGAGGATGTGGGCCTGCCCCATACGCCCCACCTGGTGTTCGAATGGTACCTGGATTCACTTCCGGCCCTGTTCGGGAACAGCAGCCTGCACGCCTACGACAGGCTGGGCGCCGATCCCGAACAATGCCTCCGCATCGCCATCAGCGAGATCATCGGCCGGCGGCCGGTCTACATCGACTTTTCCACGCGGTATTCGGTGACCTTCAGCGACTACGCGCCCGTACAACGGGGCATCATCTACCGTATCCGCCGTGCCGGCGAGCCGGACGGGCTGCCGGACATTTCGGTGTGGGACAACTACAACAACCGGGGCATCCTCGACAAGATATCGTTTCTCGACCTGGACACCGGCAAGGCGATCCTGATCTATGCCAACAGCTATCTGGAGGCCGGCGAGTCCCTGATGAGTATCGGCCGCCTTAAAGACGGCAGGCAGATGCTCGAAAAGGCGCAACGGATCGCACCCGAGATGAAAGGCCCGGTGCAACAGCTGCTCATGCGGTACGGGGGGACACAATAATGATGCCTGACGTGAACGGTACGACAAGGGTACTGGCAATTATCGGCCATCCGGTTGAGCATACCCTCTCCCCTGCCATGCAGAATGCGGCCCTGGCGGCTTGCGGACTGGATTACGTCTATGTCCCCTTCGGGGTTGTGCCCGAACGCCTTGCAGAGGCAATCTCCGGACTGCGCGCCCTGGGTGTGGCGGGATTCAACGTCACCATCCCCCACAAAGTCAGCGTCATGGAGTATCTGGATGGCCTTGACGAAAGCGCCCAGGCTGCCGGAGCGGTCAATACCGTCCTTAATGACAGGGGCAGGCTTATGGGGTACAACACCGACGGTGACGGCCTGGTCGCATCCCTGGCGGAAGAGCTGGGTTTCTCGCCCGGCGCCGGGACCATCGTGATCGCAGGCGCGGGAGGCGCGGCCCGCGGGGCGGTGGCGGCCCTTTGCCGGGCCGGGGCCAGGCGGATAGTGATCGTCAACCGCGGTCGGGAGAGGGCGCTTGAGTTGGCCCAATCCCTGGGAGGGCGCTACGGCGCTACGGAGATCATCCCCACCGGCGGGGCAGGGGAACCGAAGCCGTGGCTGGAGGGGGCGGCACTGGTGGTCAATACCACCTCCCTCGGCATGAACGGCGAATCCATCCCGTTCCTGCCGCTCTCCGGCCTGCCCCCCACGGCCGCGGTCTACGACATGGTCTACGCCCCTCCCGTCACCCCCCTGCTCCGGGAGGCGGCGGCACTCGGATTGAGGTGCGCCAACGGCCTGGGCATGCTGGCGGCCCAGGGTGAGCTTGCCTTTCGTATCTGGACCGGCAGGACGGCACCCCGCGGCGTCATGAAGGGCGTGCTTTCGGGCGTTTGCAACCCGTGACGAAAACTTGACAACCCGCGCCAATCCGCATAGAATTTGCCAGTAGCCGTTTCAGGGGGTAGCATGCAGCCAAGCAGGCTGGGAGAGATCCTGGTTAAAAACAATCTGATTACCCGTGAACAGCTTGCCAAGGCGCTTGAAGAGCAGAAACTCTCCGGGGGGCAGTTTCGCCTCGGCACCATTCTCATCAAACAGAACCTGATCAACGAGCAGGAACTCACCTCGTTTCTTTCCAAGCAATACGGCGTCCCCACCATCAACCTTGCGGATTACGACATCGATCCGGCCATTGCCAGGATCATCCCCATGGATGTGGTCCAGAAGTACCAACTCGTCCCGGTCAACCGGGCCGGCGCCACCCTGATCGTTGCGGTGAGCGACCCGTCCAACCTGTTCGCCATCGAAGACATCAAGTTCATGACCAACTACAATGTGGAGGTGGTGGTCGCCTCGGAAAGCGACATCAAGGCCGCCATCGACAAATATTATGACCAGTCGGCCTCCCTGGCCGACGTCATGAGCGATCTGGATGTGGAGGACCTGGAGGTCGTCGGCGAGGGGGAAGAGGTTGACGTCAGTTCCCTGGAGCGGGCCACCGAGGATGCGCCGGTGGTCAAGATGGTCAACGCCATCCTGCAGGACGCCATCAAGCGCAAGGCCAGCGATATCCACATCGAGCCCTACGAGAAGCTGTTCCGCGTGCGCTACCGCATCGACGGCGTGCTGTACGAGATGATGAAGCCGCCCATAAAGCTCAAGAACGCCATCACCTCACGCATCAAGATCATGGCCGAGCTGGATATCGCCGAGCGCCGGCTTCCCCAGGACGGCCGCATCAAGATCAAGCTGGGGGGGGGCAGGGACATGGATTTCCGCGTCTCGGTCCTGCCGACCCTGTTCGGTGAGAAGATCTGTCTGCGGCTCCTGGACAAGAGCAACCTGCAGACCGACCTGACCAAGCTGGGCTACGAGGACGATGCCCTGGCACATTTTCAGCGCGAGATCCACAAGCCGTTCGGCATGGTGCTGGTCACCGGTCCGACGGGCAGCGGCAAGACCGTTTCGCTCTACTCGGCCCTTGCGGAACTGAACAAGGTCTCCGAGAACATCTCCACCGCCGAGGACCCGGTGGAGTTCAACTTCGCCGGCATCAACCAGGTGCAGATGCACGAGGACATCGGCCTCAACTTTGCCGCGGCCCTGCGCTCCTTCCTGCGCCAGGACCCGGACATCATCATGATCGGCGAGATCCGCGACTTCGAGACCGCCGAGATCGCGGTCAAGGCCGCCCTGACGGGCCATCTGGTGCTCTCGACGCTGCATACCAACGATGCCCCGGCCACCATCAACCGTTTGCTCAACATGGGTATCGAGCCGTTTCTGGTGGCCTCGGCCGTGAACCTGATCACGGCCCAGCGTCTGGCGCGGCGCAACTGCCCCGAATGCAAGGAGCCGGAGGATATCCCGGTCCAGGCCCTGATCGATGCCGGCGTGCCGCCGGACGAGGCCCCCTCCTATGTCTGCTATCGCGGCAAGGGGTGCCCGGCCTGCAACGGCACCGGCTACAAGGGAAGGGTCGGTTTCTACCAGGTCATGCCGATGCTGGAAGAGATCCGGGAACTGATCCTGAACGGCGCCAATACGGCCGAGATCAAACGCGAGTCCATGCGCCTGGGTATCAAGACCATGCGCCAGTCCGGGCTCACCAAGCTGAAGGAGGGGGTTTCCTCCTTCGAAGAAGTCCTGCGGGTAACGGTCGCGGACGACTGATTATTTCAACAACCGTAACCCCTCCCCCGCCTCCCCTTGAACCAAGGGGAGGAGCCTTCCCCCCCTCTTAAGATAAGAAGGGGACGGGGGGAGTTATGAAAGCGCAAGGGAGAAATCATGGCAAACCTGCATCAGTTGTTGAAGACCCTCGTTGAATCCAACGGTTCCGACCTGCATATCACCACCAACTCCCCCCCCCAGATCCGCGTGGACGGCAAGCTGCGCATGATCCCGGCCCCGCCCAAGGCCAGCTTTCTGCCGCTCGTCTCGCGCCTGAAGATCATGGCCAACATGGACATCGCCGTGTCCAAGATCCCGCA
>DAIERH010000134.1 GCA_027346925.1 Geobacter sp. | reverse complement strand
TGAGGTTGTCGAAGACCGCCTTGGCCATGGCCGGGTTGAACTCCTTGGAACCGAGGCCGTAGCGACCGCCCACGATGACCGGATAGCCCTTGAAGGAGAATTTCTTTTGTTCCATGGCCTCGCCGATGGCGGTGCGCACATCCAGGTAGATCGGCTCGCCCAGGGAGCCGGGTTCCTTGGTGCGGTCGAGCACGGCGATCTTCTTGACGGTCTTGGGCAGGGCCTTGATGAAGGCGTCCAGCGGGAAGGGGCGATAGAGGCGAATCTTGACCACGCCGACCTTCTCACCCTTTTTGACCAGGTTCTCGACGGTGTCCTGTACGACGTCGGCACCCGAGCCCATGACAACAACAACACGTTCGGCGTCCTTGGCCCCCACATAGTCAACCAACTTGTACTTGCGGCCGGTCAGCTTGCCGAACTTTGCCATCTCTTCTTCAACGATGTCGATGCACTTCGGGTAATAGGGGTTGACGGTCTCGCGCCCCTGGAAGTAGACGTCCGGGTTCTGGGCGGTGCCGCGCATGACCGGGCGGTCCGGGTTGAGGCCGCGGCCCTTGTGCTCGGCGATCAGTTTGTCGTCCAGCATGGCGCGCATCTCGTCGAAGGTCAGCTCGGTGACCTTCTGGACCTCGTGGGAGGTGCGGAAGCCGTCGAAGTAGTGCAGGAACGGCACCCTGGCGCGCAGTGTGGAGGACTGGGCGATCAGGGCAAAGTCCATGACCTCCTGGACGTTGTTGGAGCAGAGGAAGGCCCAGCCGGTGGAACGGCAGGCCATGACGTCGGAATGGTCCCCGAAGATCGACAGGGCCTGGGCCGCGATGGCGCGGGCCGAGACGTGGAAGACCGTGGAGGTGAGTTCGCCCGCGATCTTGAACATGTTGGGGATCATCAGCAGGAGCCCCTGGCTGGCGGTGAAGGTGGTGGTAAGCGCACCAGCCTGGAGGGCGCCATGCACGGCACCGGAGGCGCCCCCTTCCGACTGCAGTTCCGCAACAGTCGGCACATTGCCCCACAGGTTTTTCTCTCCCGCGGCGCTCTTGGCGTCGGAGATCTCGCCCATTACCGATGACGGTGTAATCGGGTAAATGGCGATGACTTCGTTAGTGGCATGGGCCACGTGGGCGGCGGCAGTGTTGCCGTCAATGGTTACCATCTTCTTGCTCATGAACTTCCTCCTCTGTGGGATGTATGTTAACAAAATCCGCTGAATAAATCCTGAAGCAGGCTACAACTCGTTTCTTCCCTGGAGCGCCCACTGCACGGTGGCCGCGTCCACAAACTCGATATCGCTTCCCAGTGGAATGCCGTGGGCCAGGCGGGTCACCTTGACGCCGTGGGCCTTAAGCGCCTTGGTCAGATAGAGGGCCGTGGCCTCGCCTTCCACCGTGAAATTGGTGGCAATGACCACCTCGTTGACCCCGCCGCCCGCGACCCGCTCCAGCAGTTCGGCGATCCGCAGATCGGAAGGCCCTACACCCGCCAGGGGGGAGATGGCCCCCTCCAGCACGTGGTAGACACCGTGATAGGCGTTGCTCCGCTCCAGGGCCATCAGATCCTGCGAGTTTTCCACCACGCAGATGGTACCGGAGTCGCGGTGACCGCTGCATATGGAGCAGGGATCATCTTCGGTAATGGCAAAACAGGTCGAGCATGGCCGTACCCTGCCGCGAACATCCAGAAGGGCTTCCGCCAGTGCAGTCAGGCCCTGGGGGGACTTGAGCAGGTGGAACGCGAGCCGAAGCGCGGTGCGTTCCCCGACCCCCGGCAGTTTCTTCAATTCCCCAACCAACCGCGCAAGCGAGGAGATTTTAGTTAGCATATTTCAGACCACAAATAAAACAATTTTTTATGTATTATAGCGAGGTTAAAAAATATGCCCCCCACCGCGGACGAGCCCGATATGGCCGCGTACCCAGTGAGGAGCATCAGTAGGAGCTTCGGTAGTCGCGGTAAGTGGGCGCGCACGGCGACCGCTCTGCAACCATCTATTAGCCGAACTAAAATATTTAGTCAAATTAAAAATACCCGCCGTCGTGTGGCTCACGACACAACCCGCCCAAACCGGAGACGGTCCGGGTCAGAAAAGCCCGGGAATACTCATTCCGCCGGTGATCTTGGACATCTCTTCCGAAAGCTCGACATGAACCTTTTTGAGCGCTTCGTTGACCGCGGCAATGATCAAATCCTGGAGCATCTCCACATCGTTGGGGTCCACTGCTTCTTTTTTTATTGATAGTGAAATTATTTCATTCTTGCCATTGACCGTGACGCTGACGGCACCGCCGCCCGATGACGCATCGGCAGTCTTCTGGGTGGCCTCTTCCTGGAGCCTGGCCATCTTCTGCTGGATCATCTGGGCCTGTTTCATGATACTCGCTAAACCCTTCGACATCTGTCCCTCCTGAATGTGGTGTACTGACAAAACCTGGTTATAACGGCACTTGGCGGGCGGTCGCTCATGCCTCTCTTATATCCGTGATCGTACCGCCGAAGATCCGCAGGGCCTCGTTGATCACCGGATGCGCCGCCACATCCCGCCTCAACTCCTCGATCCGCTGTTCATGTTCGGTCTTTTTTTTTTCAACCAGGGAAAGGGGGACCTCACCGGCTTCCGCGGCAATCGACTTCACCCGGACAAGGGTATCCCGCCCGGTAAACTCGCGCGCCAGGGCCTGGATTTCCGCCAGGGAGTCGCTGTCCTGGGCGCTGGTCAGATAATAGCTGCCGCTGGGAAAACCGATCTCCATACTGCCGGGCTCCTGCTTCAACGGACTGCCGTGCTCCAGCACCGATCCGAGAGCCGGATCCTTTCCGAGCACAAAGGCCACAAATCGTTCCCAACCGCCGGAGCCGTCGCCCGGCGGCACGGGAGCAGCCGCCGTCGTCGGGGTGACGGGCGCCTTATGGTGGTGTGCGGCGCGGGGTTCATGCCGCTGTTCGACGGCAGGAGCGGCTCGGCCCGCATCCCAGGGAAGGGATGGGGTGTGCACGGCGCCCGTCTCCAATGCCTTGATCTTTTCCAAGAGCTCCTGGATCGGGACCACCGGTTCCAGGGTGGCCGCCTTCAGGAGCGCCATCTCCAGGATCAGCCGCGGAAAGGTGGCGTGGGCCATCTCGGCGTCCGCCCTGACCAGGAGCGTCAAGCGGCGCTGGATATCCTGGGCCGAAAAGCTGGCCGCCTGCCGGCGCAGCTCCTCCAACTCGGCTTCGGCAAGGTCGAGGATTTCCTTCGGCTTGGCCACCGAACGGATCACCAGCAGGTTGCGGAAGTGCTCGATAAGTTCCTGGCAGAACTGGCGCATGTTGTAGCCGACGCCATCCACCTTCTTGATCCCTTCCAGCACCCCCTGGGTGTCGGCCCCGAAAACCGCCGCCGATATCCCGGCCAAAAGGCGCCGGTCCACGGCACCGATCAGGGTGGCCACGTCCTCGTCAGTGGCGCTGGTGCCGCAGAAGGCCAGCACCTGGTCGAAGGCGGTCAGGGAGTCGCGCATGCTGCCGTCCCCCTTGCGGGCGATCAGGGCCAGGGCGGAATCGCTGATGGAGATCTCTTCCTTGCCTGCGATCTCACGCAGGCGGGCGATGATCTTGGCAAGGGTGACCCGCTTGAAGTCGAAACGCTGACAGCGGGAAAGGATGGTGACCGGCAGCTTGTGGGGCTCGGTGGTGGCGAAGATGAACTTGACGTGGGCCGGCGGCTCCTCCAGCGTCTTCAGCAGGGCGTTGAAGGCGTTATTGGTGAGCATGTGGACTTCGTCGATGATGAAGATCTTGTAACGGCTGTGGGAGGGGAGGTAGCGGATGTTGTCGCGCAACTCGCGGATATCGTCCACGCCGGTGTTGGAGGCGCCGTCGATCTCGAAAACATCGGTGGAGGTGCCTTTGGTGATCTCCAGACAGAGCGGACAAACGTTGCAGGGTTCGTGGGAGACCCCCAGCTCGCAGTTGAGGGTCTTGGCCAGGATGCGGGCCGTGCTGGTCTTGCCAACGCCGCGGGCGCCGGTGAAGAGAAAGGCATGGGCCACCCGGCCGGAATCGATGGCGTTCTGGAGGGTGCGGCTGACGTGTTCCTGGCCGGTCAGTTCGGAAAAGGTCTGGGGACGGTATTTCCTGGCCAGGACTTCATAGTGCGTGCCGTTGGACACGGGATAGAACCTCGCAGGTCATCTGTCGCCCCGACTGCCCGTGCGGGAAAGGGTTGGGGTGAAGGGTGCGGACATGGGATTGAAAAAAGAAGGATGCGCTGCTTGACTACTACTTGCAGGCGCATATGATAGCCGGGCTTACCCGCGGCACACGACGGGGGCCGCTGCCGTTGCTTCCTTCCGGACCTGGCGGAGTTCACGGCCTGCCGTTGCGCGGGACCCGGCTATCACATCCGCCTGCAAGTTTTATGAGCCTACGCTGCGTCAGACTTGAGATGACAATAGGGCGGCGATGAGAAAGCGAGGAAACATAATCCGCACTATGTCGAGGAGCTTTCGAAGAGCCAACGCAGTTAGCGCTCAAATATCTAAAAATTATGGCGGAGAGAGAGGGATTCGAACCCTCGGTACGCTATTAACGTACACACGCTTTCCAGGCGTGCTCCTTCAACCTCTCGGACATCTCTCCGCAAAGCGAATGGAAAATATAGTATATGTGAAACTGTTTGTCCAGCATTTCATAATTGTGCGGGGAGGGAAATAATAGTAAAGTGCCGCGAAACGTCGGAGAGTAGCCACGGAGAACGCCATGAAGATCGCCATCATAACCGCCATGCCGGAGGAGAGCCGGGCCATCCTGAGGAAGGCGGAGCAGGTGCGGAAGTCCCACCAGGGCGACCGGAGGGTTTTTCGCTGCCGCATCGCGGCCCATGACGTCACACTGGTAGAGGCGGGCATGGGGATGCTCAATGCCGGCTGGGCCGCCACGGTTCTCGCAGGGGAACGGCCCGATCTGCTGCTGTCGGCCGGATTCGGCGGCGGGGTGCTGCCGGGGCTCAAGGTGGGGGACGTGGTCATGGCGGAGGGGGTATTGCAGTGGGCCGGGAGCGGCTTCGAGCGGGTCGAGACGGCCTTCTACGGCAAGGCTGGCGGCGGCAATCCCGCCTTGCCGCCCCGCGGCGAGTTCATCACCAGCGAAGCCATACTCAACAAGCAGCTGCTGCTGGCGTTTTTGCCCCAAGGCATCAACCGGCCGGTGCTGGAGATGGAAAGCGCCGCCGTGGCGCGGGTGGCCGCGGAACACGGGATCCCTTTCATGGGGGTCCGCGCCGTCAGCGACCCGTGGGATGAGGAACTGGCGTTTTCCATCGATGAATTCTGCGATGACGCAAAGCGTATCCGCGCCCTCAAGGTGCTGGCCACCATCCTGCGGCGGCCCCGCATCATTCCCCAGCTTATCCGGCTTGGCTGGAACAGCCGCGCGGCCGCCAGGGGTCTGGGTGCGGCCATGGAGCAGGTGCTACGGGAGGTGTGAAACCTCTCCCTCCTCACTCCCGTCACATCTCCCCGCCCCTCCCTGCCGCTGACCAGGGGTAATCCCGCACATGCTCCTCCAGCTCCTCCCGCGAGTAACGGTTCACCCGCCTGAAGGCGAGGATCGACACGATCAGGATGGGCAACGCGAACATCAGCATGCCGCACAGGGCCATGAAACGCTCGCCGATCCATAACGTCACCCCGATGTTGAAGAGCAGCACCGACAGGTACAGAACCGGCCCCAGGAGGGCGCGGAAGGGGAGGTCGCAGACACCTTTGGGCGCGTCGGAAAGCCGCCGGGTGTCGATCACCTGAAAGGCCGCCACCAGCAGCAGGCTGGTCAGCAGCCAGCCGCCGTAGTTGGAGAGCGGCACCCCGAAGTGGATGCCGTTCTCCCGGTAGCCGTAGATCTGTCCCAGGAACCAGCGCCGTCCCTGCAGGGCCACCGGGTCGATGACGATGTCCAGGAAGGTTTGCAGGAACGCCCCCAGGATCAGGGCCGGGAAGGAGCGCCGGATGGCGCGCGTTTCCAGGGTGGCCAGGTTCCAGCGCCATGCCTTGAGCGGCGAGAGGATGAACAGCGCCGCGGCATAGCTGCAATAGGCCAGGAACACGTATGAGAGCGAGTCGAAGAACGGCACCCCGGCCACCCACAACTCACGGTGACTGGTGGTGTCGATGTAGTAGTACCAGCCGTAGGGGAAGCCGGTGGTGATGGAGAGCCATTCCGAGACAAAGGCTATCAGGTAGCCGGCGCAGGTGAAGGTGACAGTCCTCTTCCACCCCACGTGGGGCACGCAGGCCAGCAGGTATGCCGCAAAAAAGGCGAACACGTAGGGGCGCATGGTGACGGTGCCGATGGCGATAGCGAGAACGTGGGACATAGTTTAACGTATTCCCTTCAGTTTTGCCACAGGGACACAGAGGCTCTGAGAAACGTCCTGAAAACAGCAACGACAGCTCTTGATTAAATCAAGAATCGTTTCACCAATCCTGGGAAATCTCCGCGACACCTCAGTGTCTCCGCGCCTCTGTGGCAAAGAATCCAGAATCTAACATACGGTTAAAAGAGCGTCCCCACCACGCTGCCGATCACCGAGATGGGGCCGGTGT
>DAIERH010000133.1 GCA_027346925.1 Geobacter sp. | reverse complement strand
GCCGCCGTCGGCGTTGCCGCCGGGGTAGGGCCAGGCCCCGGCCGTGGAGCCGATATTGACGATGTGCCCCCGGTTGCGGGCCACCATGCCGGGGAGGATGAAACGGGTGCAGTACATGAGCCCCTTGATGTTGGTGTCCACCATGGTGTCCCAGTCGTCCAGGCTTACCTGGTGGGCCGGTTCCAGCCCCAGTGCCAGGCCGGCGTTGTTCACCAGCACGTCGATCTCGCGAAATTGTTCCGGCAAGCCCTGCACCGCCCCCTGCACCGCCTCCCGGTCGCGCACGTCCAGGGGAACGATGTGAATTTCGGTCTGTCCTTGCAGTTCCTCCTTGAGGGCCAGCAGCGGGTCGATGCGGCGGGCCGCCAAAACCAGGCGCCTGCCCTCGGCGGCGAACAGGCGGGCGCAGGCCGCGCCGAATCCGGCAGAGGCCCCGGTGATGAAGATGGTCTGTGTGCTCATGACTCACTCCTCCTGAATACGAATTCCCCTTTTGACAAAGGGGGACATGTTACCCCCGGGCCAATCCTCCCACCGCTGCCAGCAGTTCGTCCTGCCCAATGCCGCACCTGTGGCAGAGGCTCAGGAACTCGTCCCGCAGGGGGGCGCAGACGACCAATGTGTCGCCGTCCGGCGTGGTCAGGGCCGTCCTGAACGAATGGAGCGCAAAACCGGTCAACCCCGGCAGCACCTGGCTGCCGTACCGTTTATCGCCCGTGACGGGGTGACCGATCATCTCCAGATGACGCCTGATCTGGTGCATGCGTCCGCTGATGGGGACCACTGCCAGCAGGCTGCAGCCGGACCCCTTTGCCAAAACAGTATATCGCGTTTCCGACTCCTTGCCGTCCAGCGGCTCGGTGATGATGCCGCTCTCATCGGGAATCCCCCGCACCAGTGCCAGGTAGAGCTTGTCCAGGCCGGTCTCCTTGACCTGACGGCCGTATAGGCCGGCAGAACTTGAACTTTTGGCCAGGATCACCGTTCCCGATGTCCCACGGTCCAGACGATTGACCGGATAGAGCTTGCAGGCGGTGTTGCGCCAGGCCATGTACTCCATTCCCTGCTCGACCAGGTTTGCCTCCTGTTCGGCGGTGCGATGCATGGGCAGACCGGCGGGTTTGTTGACGATGACCATGTGGCTGTCTTCATACAGGATATCCAGCAATGGTCGCGCTTCGGCCAGCAGCCCCTTCAGGGTGGCGCTCTCCTTGAGGGAAACGCTGTCGTGGACGCCGAGAAACGTGTCCGGCGTGGCAATGGCGCCGTTCAGTCTGGCAGCACCGCTCTTGATCAGTTTGCGGCCATATCCGGGCGGGGCCTGCGGCAGCAGGGTGCGCAGGAAGCTTTCCAGACGGCGGCAGTGGTCTTGTGGCGTGATGTCAAAGGTGAGCATGGTGTGTGGTGTGTAGGGCGACCCGGAGGGCCGCCCGCATGGGGCATTGAAGGGGGAGATGCTTCAGGGCGGGACAGTGTCTCGCTTACGAAGTAATCCCGCGGTCGCGTATCAGGTTGGCCAAGGAGCGGTCGTAGCTCTTCTCGCCGGCCGGGGTGAACATGCAGCCGGTGGCCTCCAGCCGGTCGCGGTGAAAGGCCACGCACTGGCAGCAGTTACCCTTGCGGGTGCAGGCCGGGGTGTAGGTGCAACGGCAATCGTCTCCGGTTCGTGTGCAGGCCATGGTTTGCACCTCAGATGATCTTGTTGAGAGGGTACTCGATGATTCCTTCGGCCCCTAATTTCAGCAACTCCGGCACCACGCGGCGGACCTCCTTCTCGGACATGATGCTTTCCACCGAGAGCCAGTCCGACCTGTAGAGGTGCGACACGGTCGGATTCTTCAGGCTGGGGAGCAGTGCGGTGATGGCCTCCACCTTGTCGGCAGGGGCGTTCATCTTCAGGCCCACCATTCCCTCGGCGGCCAGGGACGCCTTCAGCAGGGTTGCTATCTGTTCGATCTTCTCCCGCTTCCAGGGATCGGCCCAGGCGGCCTTGTTGGCGATCAGGACCGGCACCGACTCCATCAGCTCGCAGACGATGCGCAGGCCGTTGGCCTTGATGGTGGAGCCGGTCTCGGTCACCTCGACGATGGCGTCACACAGGCCATCCACCACCTTTGCCTCGGTGGCGCCCCAGGAGAACTCCACGTTGACCGGGATGTTGCGCTCGGCGAAATAACGCTTGGTGAAACCGACCAGTTCGGTGGAGATGGTAGCGCCGTGCAGGTCCTCGGGCCCCTGGACCTTGGAGTCGCCGTTGACCACAAGTACCCATCGGGCCGGTCGGCGGGAGACCTTGGAGTAGACCATCTCGCACACCTCGACCACGTCCGAGTCGTTCTCGCGCACCCAGTCGCGGCCGGCGATCCCGGCATCTATGGTGCCGCGTTCCACGTATTTGCCCATCTCCTGCGGACGGATCAGTTTGCAGTTCATCTCGCTGTCGTCAACACCGGGAAAGTAGCTTCGCGACGAGATGCTGATCTGCCAACCGGCCTTCTTGAACAGGTCAACGGTGGCATTCTCAAGGCTACCCTTGGGAATCCCGAAGTTTAGAATGTTTGACATGATGATTCTCTCTTGGAAAGGAATTTATTTTTTCTTGTAGACGTCGTCGGGGTTAAAGAGCGGGTTACTATGTTCGACCCAGGCTCCGTTTTCCCAGCGCACATAGAAACAGCTGCGGTTGCCGGTGTGGCAGGCGGCGGGGCCGTTCTGCTTGACCTTGATCACCACGCTGTCGGCGTCGCAGTCGGTCAGCACCTCGATCACCTCCTGGGTGTTGCCCGATTCCTCCCCCTTCATCCAGTACTTGTTGCGGGTGCGGCTGAAGAACCAGGTTTTGCCGTCCTTCAACGTCAAGTCGAGGGTCTTCTTGTCCATGAAGGCCACCATCAGCACCTCGCCGTTCTCGTGGTCCTGGATGATGGCCGGAATCAGTCCGCCCATCTTGTCAAAATCGATCTGAATCAACGTGATCTCCTTGCCTGAAAGGTTATGAGGGTGGAAGTATAGGGATTTGATCCACAAAATGCAAGACGGTTTGTCTTTTTTGCTGCGACACGAAAAAAGCGCCCTGGCGACCCAGGACGCTTTTTCCACCTTGACGACAACTCTGTTTTCCCCGCCAGGCAACGATTGCCCTTTCCCGTGGCGACATTTCAGCGTGACATTACGCAGCCTTGCGGTTCGATTTCGTCTGTTCGTCGTAGTTTGCCGCAAAATACTCCATTGCCTCGCGCATGATGTGCGAGGCGCTCTTATGGGTCTTCTGCATCAGGTATTCGAGGTGCTTGAGTTCTTCCTCGCTGATTCGCATGGAGATCACATTGTAGCGGGGGTTTTCCCTTATCCTGCCCATTGTATGGCTCCTCCTTGTACGATTTTTCAAAAACCGGCCTTTACTCAATGCTGTATTCATTCATGCTGGAAATTATAAAAAAAGCCAGGAGCTTTATGGGAGGTGAAACAGCCCCTGGCAATGGAGGTAATCAAAACATATCAACTATCGTGCCAGAATAAAACAAGGGGAGCCTTTGAACCCAACGCCTTGATTATATTGAAAATATAAACCTTGATCGGAGCGTCTGCTGTAATGGGAATTGACAGAACTTGTCGCTATTGTTTACGTTTTGTCTGATATGTTTACAGGTGCGCGTATCCGGACCCCATGGCCTTGCCGATGAGCAGCCCCGGGAATCGCCCTGTCATAAAGAGCACTTGTTTTTGCCCGCACGACCGTAGCACTTGGATGCTTCGGTCCCCGCATACGACAACAATACTTGATATGAGTGCTAAAACTTTATGTTCATTTTATTGAGAATATTCTCATACTGATTTATGTATTCGTTACGCCTTTTGTTCCTTAATTCACCGTATAATCGTATAAGTTCTTTTTTAGTCTGTAATGGTACTGATTTATTAGACTCATTATTGTTATGGCAAGGATCTTCACATAAATAACTGAAACCAAGTTTGAACGCATATTGACACGATGGATTTTCAACCAGGCATCCCGTTACTTCATCTGCGATAGGTACTCTGATACATTTTTCCATGATATGCCCCTTTCACATAAGTTCATTGGTTATGCAGATCCCTTCTCTTTCAAATAACTTCATCTCTTTCAGCTTTTAACCGCTCTAACGCTATTATGCTGTATGTAAAAAGCATGCCAATTGTCGCGCCAAAGGGTAAATAGGCGCATGTGTTTAAACTTGTTTATATTTTTATGGATAAGATGGGGTTGCGGGTAGGCGGCCATAAGAAAGCCTTCCCGGGCTTATGTCTTCATATTTAACAAAACTGTCAAATGTAAGGATATTGGAGGAAAATTTTGCGGGACGGCTCACCGCGTGGGTGGAGCTACCCCTTCTTAAAGGTTATGGCCTTGACGGGATCGTGGGGAGAATCCAGGAGCGGTGTGCGCCGGAATTTCATGTTATCCCGGTGCATGCAATAAGTGGTCGTGGAGCCGGCAGGAAGCGCATAGACACATCTGAAGTTGTTGGCCAGACATCGTGACAAGCCCTCAACGATGCACTCGGTGCGGCATTCAGCCACATTGGGTTCGCTTCTGGCGAGATCATGTTTGGACGTTGCCATATGGTGTCCCTCCTTGGCGTTTTTGATACTATCATACCCCACAATCGGCGCATGTAAACGTCACTTTGGGACTCATGGCAGTTTTACGGCACAATCCTATACACTATCGCCTCAACCGAGGGGCGGTCCGAAGGTCCAACACCCACATGGTGCAGGCGTACAATCCCGGATGGATCAATCAACACATCGCCGCCGCGTTGATAGACGTCACCTTCCGATTTGCGTAGCTTCTGTCCTTTCAGCAGGCCCTTCGCATACGCCCACCACGTGCCGGGCCCCCAGATGTCCCAGAAGGAGGCGGTGAGCATTCCATACCTCCGATAGGTTTCGCGGGTATCATCCACCAGGAGCGGCCAGGATAACGAAGTTTCCTCTACGTAACCGCGGGCAAACATGTCGTTCTCAAAAGTAACCACGACTATCCTGAGGTTTCTCTTTTGCAACTCGCATTCATGATCACGCAACTGCGTGATGTGCGCCCGGCACGGCAGTCAGCCAAGATGACGATGAAACACCAGCAAAAGCCAATTGCCCTTGTAGTCGTGGAGATGGTGAACATTGCCGTTGCAGTCGCGAAGGCTGAAAGGGACAGCGGGTTTGCCGGTCAAGTCTTTCATTGATTGCCTTCCTGGGGATGTATTCTGCAATTCGGGAGTTGTTGGGGATATGTAATTATTAACACAGATTTAAGGCCATTCAAAATGCCCTCATGGAAGTTCCGTGGGTGGGTAGTGTGAAACAGGGGGTGAACGAATAACCCGGCTGGCATATAAAAAAAGCAGAAGCACAATGACTTTGAATAGTCATAATGCTTCTGCTCTGGTTGGTGGCGGTGCAGGGACTTGAACCCCGGACACTACGGATATGAGCCGTATGCTCTGACCAGCTGAGCTACACCGCCATTCGGCTTGTCCCCGAACCCGAGGGGGGGATGGTGCCTAGTGTTTAAAAAGCCTCTTATGGATGTCCAAAGAGGCCCAAATATGTAGTCCTGTGTTGCATAAAAACAGACAGTTTTTATAGATTATCCCGTTTAACCTGTCAAGATGTTTTTGTCGGCATCGCGCTCCCGGCGCCGACATGCATCGTTTTGTTTGCTGGAGCGCCCCCCCCTGCCCGGCGTCGGGTAAGGGGGGCTCGATTGCCATGACACCGCCGCTACGGGGCAGCCCTTTACTTTGTGATGTCGCTGCCCTATGATAGCAACCTTCAGTTTGTTGCCACCTCGCCGAGAAGGACCGTCAGATGTTGCTTGATCTTGATAGTGTTGCAGAATTGCTGGCCCGGCTACGGCAGGAAGAACCCATTTTCGACAGTCGCACCCGCGCCGCCGTGGCGATGATACTGCGGTACGCGGCTGATGACATGGAGATGCTGTTCATCGAGCGGGCTGCGGCTGAACGCGACCCCTGGTCGGGAAACCTGGCATTTCCCGGCGGCAAGGTCGAGCCGGGGGAGGAACCGTGGCAGACCGCGGTACGGGAAACCGGGGAGGAGGTCGGTCTGGACCTGGGCGCCGCCCGCTTCCTGGGACGATTGGCTGACATCGCGGGGGCGCACCTGCCGGTGCGGGTTTCGTGTTTTGTCTATGGAATACAGGGAATGGTTGTGGAGCCGGTGCTGAATGGCGAGGTGTACGATGCCTTCTGGGTGCGGCTGGACGACCTGACGGCAGCGGAGCGCCATGTCATCGCCCCGGTCCGTTTTGCCGAGGAAGGGTTCGATGTCCCGGCCATCCGGCTGCCCCAACAGGGAAAACCGGTGCTGTGGGGGCTTACTTATCGGTTGACGATGCAGTTTCTGGAACTCATGGGCGCAACGCCCGATAACGGTTGCGTTTTGCCCGGCATGCCCTAAACTTTAGAGACAAAATGAACATCTCAAGGAGGACACCGAATGTCAGAAGAACGCACAGGAATCATCACCTTCAAGGGCAACCCCATGACCCTGATCGGGCCGGAGCTCAAGGTGGGCGACAAGGC
>DAIERH010000132.1 GCA_027346925.1 Geobacter sp. | reverse complement strand
GCGTAGACCAGGAAGTCGTTGACCAGCCGCGACAGGCGCCCGACCTCGCGGCGCGCCATCCCCACCGTCTCGACCGGAGTCTTGCGGCTCTCGAGGTCCTCCTCGAGCAGCTCCAGGTTGATCGAGATCGCGTTGAGCGGGTTGCGGATCTCGTGGGCGATCCCCGAGGCCAACTGGCCGACACGGGAGAGGTGTTCCGCCTCGTAGAGCCGCCTTTCCAGCGCCTCCCGCTCGCGCAGTTTCTCCACCATGTTGTTGAAGCCCTGGGCCAGTTCCCCGATTTCGTCCTGGCTTTCCACCGGGATCGTCACCGACAGGTCTCCGGCGGAAACTCGCTTGAAATCGCCCACCAGGCGGTTGATCGGATCGGTGTAGCGCCGGGCCAGGTAGATGGTGAAGGCAATGCCGGCGGCAAAGACCATGCAGGTGGCAAACAGCCGGCGGATGAAGTTGGCGTGCTGGATGTCGCGGATTTTATCCAGCAGCATGTTGATCTGAACATAGCCCAGTTGTTCGTCGCCCACAATGACCGGAACCACCACTTCGTACGGTTTCTGGGAAAGGATCGTTGCCCCCGACTGCTGGCGTCGCGCCGCGTGGACACCCCTCTCCAGCTTCTTTATGTCGCGCTTCTTGCCGATCTTCTCGGGGTCGGAGGAGTCTATGATCTCCCCTTCGTTGCTGATGATGTTGATCTCGTTGATGCCCTTGTCGCGGGCCTTGCTGAGATACTCGGTCAGGCGCGAGGTCTCGGCCTCGGAGGTGAGATCCTCGATGCTCATCTGGACAGCCTTGGAGATCTCCTGGGAACTCTCCTGGATCTCGTGGACCAGGTCGTTCTGGGCATACTGGTTGAGGATGAACAGGGTCAGCATGGCAAGGACCAGGAGGGTGAGCATGATGATGATGAGCTTGGCGTTGAGTTTCATGAAGACCCTTTGAATTCAAAACTAAGACGCATGGATTCTGAATCATGATCCATAAGTCCATGCCCCATACCTGCCCCATAATTCAAACCACATAATAACCCAGGGAAAACATGGAAACAAGCGCTATCAACGTTAGCGGGGGCATCTGTGCTGTTGACACCTGCCGGGAGGGAATGATACATACACCTGTCATGCCTTTTCGTACCCAAGCAACATATAACATCCTCATTTTGTGCGCATTTGTGCTATTGAGCGGCTGCACCAGCCATATCCCGCGGGAGAAGCTTCCCTTCCCCTTTGCCTGCGGCACCTGCGACGAGGACGCCAAGCTGGTGACCGTGCCGCTCCCGGTCATCGCCTCCAGCCCCAACGAGGGGATAACCTACGGTGCCCTGGCCGCCCTTCTGCTCCACGACAAAAACGATGAGATCACCACGCTGCTGGCGCCCCAGGTGAACTACAACGAGAACTTCGGCGTCACCTCCTCCCTGTACGGCGCCTTCTACCCCAGCCCGGGACGGAACATCGAGATCAACCTCTCCCAGTCCACCCGCGTCAACCACGACTATGAATTCAAGATCAAGGATACGTCCCAACTGGACAACAGGCTCGAACTCAACGCCTTTGTCTACAAATTCGGCGACGGCTCCGCCCGCTTTTACGGTTTTGAGGCCAAAAGCCTCTTCCAGCGGGAATCCAACTACGACGATGACGAGGCGGGGTTCAATCTTTCGGCCGGCTACTGGATCGGCAAGCATTTTCAGATCGTGCTGGGGGAGCGTTTCCGCGACGTCACCATCCTGCCTGGCGCCGTAAGCTCCGTACCCTATATAAAGGACCGGTTCAGTGCCGACAGGGTGCCCGGCATCAACGGATTCACGGCCCATGCCCAGCGGTTCTCACTGGTCTACAGCACCCTGGACAACAATGAAACCCCCACTTTCGGCGGCTATGCCCGGGCCACCTTTGAGCCCAGCTTCAAGGCCCTCGGCAGCAGCCAGGAGTACCGTCATTACGAGGCCGAGATGAAGGGATTCATCCCCCTCGACAATGCCCGCTACATCAGCGTGTTCCGCTTCATGTACAACCAGACCCTGGGTGACAACGTCCCCTTCCTGGAGCAGAGTATCTTGGGTGGCGAGACCACCCTGCGCGGTTACGGACGCAACCGTTTCATCGACAACAGCTTCCTGCTCTGCAACCTGGAGGAGCGCATCCGGCTGTTCCGCTGGGAGGTGTTCAACGTTACCGCCGACTGGGAGGCGGCGCCCTTCATCGACCTGGGCGCGGTAATGAAATCCCTTGACAAGGCCCGTTCCAGCGACTTTGAATACAACCCCGGCATCGGCTTCCGCGCCATTGTCCGCCCCAACATCGTCGGCCGGGTTGACCTGGGCGTCGGGCGGGAGGGGCCGGCAATATTCGTCGGCCTGGGGTATCCGTTTTGAGTTCATTGAGTTAAGGAGTTCATGAGTTATAATCCTACACTCCATAGACTCTATAAACTCTCAAACTCATAAACTCAATTCCTCCTCCAGGCGCTGCATACGATACATCCCGGCGTATAACCCATCCCGTTCAAGCAGTTCGGCCGGACTCCCCGCCTCCGCTATCACGCCATCCCGCAGCACCAGAACCCGATCACAATCCCTGAAGGCCGAGAGGCGGTGCGAGACGATCAACACGGTTCTGCCGTCGCAAAACCGGCCCAACTCCGCCAGAATCTCCTCTTCACGCCCGGCATCCACTGCCGAGAGCGGGTCGTCCAGCAGCAGGACACGGGGATCGGCCGCCAGGGCCCGGGCAATGGAGAGCCGCTGTTTCTGACCACCCGACAGGGTCACCCCCTTTTCTCCCACGAGCGTTTCCAGGCCTTCGCGGAACTTATCCACATCAGCGGTCAGGCTCGCCTGGCGGACCAACTCTTCGACCGCGTCATGGTCATGGGCGGCGCCGTATGCGATGTTTTCGCGAATGCTGCGGGAAAAGAGGAACGCCTCTTGGGGCACGTACCCGATCAGGCTGCGCAGGCTGCCAAGGGAAATCCGGTTGATGTCGCGGCCATCGATGAAGATCTGCCCGGAGCCGACCGGCAACAGGCGTGGCAACAGCTTGAGAAGCGTCGATTTTCCGCTGCCCACCTCTCCGGTAATGCCGATCCGCTCACCGGCCGCGATGGAGCACGAAACCCCGTTGAGGATCTTTACCGGGCCATAGCCGAAAGAGAGCCGGCGGAACTCGATCCCCTGCCGTACGTCACCGAGCGGCTCCGCGTCCGCCGTATCGGCGACGGCCGGCTCTGCCCCCAGAATTACGGCCAAGCGTGACATGGAGGCCGCACCACGTTGCGTCAGGGTCAACATCCAGCCCATCATCGCGGTCGGCCAGACCAGCATGGCCAGGTAGCCGCTGAAGGCCACGAAATCCCCCAATGTTATGGCGCCGCTTATCACCAGGCGTCCTCCCATGAACAGGACGATCAGGGTGCCGGTTCCGGTGGCGGTTGCCATCACCGGCAGCAGCAGGCCGCGCAGCCGTGCCAGGCGCAGGTTGCAGGCCAGATAGCGGCTGGAGGCATCCGCGAACAGTCCCTGAAAGTATTGTTCGCGGCAATAGGATTTGATCAGCCGCACCGTTGAAACCGATTCCTCGGCCAGGCTCGACAGGCGGGCCAGTTCCTCCTGGGACTCCAGGGAGCGCTGGAACATGCGGTTGCTGACCTTTTTCACCACCAGCATCATCAGCGGGAAGGGGATGATGGCGCACAGCGTCAGCCAGGGATGGATGCGCAGCATCAGCGTCACCGTGGCGGCGTACACGATCAGCGTGTTCATGGCGCTCATGGCGCCAAAACCGGTCAACATGCGCACATTGGTCAGGTCGTTGGAAAACCGCGACAGGATGTCGCCGGTCCTGGTCTCGGAAAGGAAGAGTTGGTCCAACAGCAGCAGCCTGCGGAAGAGGTCTTCGCGAATGCGGAATTCGATGATGCGGGCGGCGTTGAGGAACAGGGTGCGGGAGAATATCCGGGCGATGCAGTGCGCCAGGGCCAGCACGGCAATGATCAGGGCGCAGACGGCCGGCGGGAAACGGCCGGCCGCGGGATGCTGGAGCCCCTCCACCGCCAGCTTCATGAACCAGGGGATCAGGAGGGCAAATCCGTTGGTCAGCAGCAGAAAACCGGTCCCCGCGGCAAAACGCCAGCGGAGCGACCGGAGATATGCGACAAGCCGGGAAAGGTCGTTAATGGTGTTTGTTCCTGACATGCCGGAGTCACAAGCAATCACGCGGATTGACGAACGCAGGGCGGAAAAGCACCGCTTCTAGAAGGGGATATCGTCATCCTGGAAGGGGGGCTCCTCATACCCGCCGCCACCGGCCACCGGTTCGGAAGTGACGTCGCTGCCGCGGCGCCCTTCGCCTTTCGGGGACAGCATCTGCATCTTCTCGCCGACGATCTCGGTGGTGTAGCGCTCGTTGCCGCTGTTGTCCTGCCACTTGCGGGTCTGCAGCCGTCCC
The DNA here is from genome assembly GCA_027346925.1 of Geobacter sp. GTDB lineage: Bacteria > Desulfobacterota > Desulfuromonadia > Geobacterales > Pseudopelobacteraceae > JACPFJ01. The sequence goes on along the minus strand of DAIERH010000132.1, from coordinate 2,199 downwards.
TCTATGTAGACGGTCTTGCCCTTGGAGAGGTATTCGCCGGCGATCTCGGCGAGCCTGGCCCAGAGGGTGATGCGATGCCATTCGGTACGTTCCTCCCACTCGCCGTTCTTGTTCTTGAACTTCTCGCTCGTCGCCAGATTGAAACTGGCAACCGCCTGGCCCGATGGGGTATAGCGCACTTCCGGGTCCTTGCCCAGGTTGCCGATCAGCATTACCTTGTTAAGACTGGCCATGGCACGTCTCCTCACTTGTCTGTTTATTGGGAAGTTTGCACCGCCTGAACGGATTCATCGCCACAGGGGCTCTCCACTGGTTGGCGGAGAATACATCATCTTGTGCCCCAGGGCAAGAATTCGTCTCATCGGCCGGGACTCCGCCCCCGGAGCCCTGCCCGGTTTCCGCGTCCAGGCGGCGGACGGAGGTGTCGTTACACACCTTACCAAAACGTATCGGGGAGGGATTAAGGACACCCCCCGGCGGGGGGACGGGGTGGGTATATGGTACTGTTGCGCGGCCCTAGGACAGCCTGAACCGCCCGACCAGATTCTGCAGTTGCCGGGCATCCTTCGCCAGATAGCTTGCGGCGCCGGCCGTCTCTTCCGCCCCTCGTGCGGACTGTTGCACCACGTTCGTGATCTCCAGGACGCTCTTGGTCACTTCGTTCGTCGTTGCCGTCTGCTCCTCGGCCGCCGTGGCGATCTGGTTGATCTGCATGGAAACCTCGTTGATGCGGTCCAGGATATCCCCGAGCGCCCGGCCAGACCTCTGGGATGACTCGGCGCCCCGCTCCACTTCCCGGACCCCCTCCTCCATGGCTGTTACCGCATTTTTCGTTTCCTGTTGAATTGCCTTGATCATCTCGCCGATCTCACGGGTGGCCTTGGTGGTGCGCTCGGCCAAGGCGCGAACCTCGTCGGCGACAACCGCGAACCCCCGCCCCTGCTCTCCCGCACGGGCCGCTTCGATGGCGGCGTTGAGTGCCAGCAGGTTTGTCTGGTCGGCGATGTCCTCGATGGTGCCGACGATGTTGCCGATCTGCTGCGATCGCGTTCCCAGGGCCTCGACCGTCTTGGCGGTCTGGCGGACACGCTCCGCAACAAGGTCCATCCCGGCAATGCTTTCATTGACGACCTTCGCCCCTGCCGTGGCGGATTCGCTGGTTTGCCGCGAGGCATCCGCCGCCATGGTGCAGTTCCTGGCGATATCGGCGCTGGTATAGGACATCTCTTCGCTGGCGGTGGCAACGGTACCGGCCTGGGAAGCAACCTCTTCGGCACCGGAGGCGATCCCGCTGGAGGTGGCGGTCAACTGTTCGGCGGAAGAGGTGATTGCGGCGGAGACATGAGCCGTCTCCGACACCATCTCCTTCAGGGTTTTCACCATGTCCCGCATCGCCTCGAGAAGCCGCCCCGGCTCGTCCTTCGAATTCGGGACTATGGCCACCGTCAGGTCCCCCCTGGCAATGGTCCCTGCTATGGCAACCGCCTCTGTGATCGGATTGGTGATCGAGCGCGTAACTACCAGGGACATGAGCATCGTAACCAGCAGGGCTCCGCAACCGATCGCCAGCAGAACGAGCCTGGAGGACTCCATCGATGCCACCATTTGACGCGCCAGAACGTTCGCTTCGGCAATCTGCGCCTCCTTGAACTTCAGGGCCTTGCTCGCCAGTGATTCCGATGCCGTGTCGAAATCCTTCATAATGACGTTGCCGCTCTCAACCCCTTCGGTGACATAGGCGTTGGCCATCTTCTTGCCGAGGTCGTAGTAGACGTTGAAATCGCCTTTCAGCCCTTCCATGAATTTCAGCGAAGCGGCATCGTTCCTGCTCCGATACAGTGCCTCGAATTTATCGGCCCCGGCCATGAAGCGTTTTGCCGCCTCTTCCGCATCCTTGTACCCGTCAGGTTCATGGGTGGCACTGACGTCGGTCAGGAACTGCTGCACCTGAACCACGTCATAGACCATATCCTGGGCGAGGATGGCGAACGGGAAACTGGTCTCCTGGATCTGCTGCGAGGTGCCGTGCATGCGTGTGAACTGAACCGATGGAATGGTCATCAGCAGGGCAATGACAATCATGGAAAACCCGAAACCCAGGCCCAGTTTTGTACCGATTCTCAAATTACGAAACATCATAACCGCCTCCTTTGATGACAGGCTTAGAATGTGACCATAATATGGCCATTTCAAGAATCA
>DAIERH010000131.1 GCA_027346925.1 Geobacter sp. | reverse complement strand
GCCTGATACATGGCAAAGACCAGTTCCGGGATAGCGCCCGGCTCCTTGGCGTAGTTCTGGAACAGGGCCCAGTCCACCGTGCCGCTGGCGGCATCCTTCATGATGATCAGGCCGTTCAGCATGAACTTGCTGCAATTACCCAGCAGACCGCCGCCGATGTCGGGGCCGAAGGAGAGCGAATAGCCGATAATGGCCCACTGCACGCCGACGATGCCCATGGCCACGAAGGAATGCATCATGGTGGAAAGAACGTTCTTCTGGCGGACCATGCCGCCGTAGAACAGGGCCAGACCGGGGATCATGAGCAGGACCAGGGCCGAGGAAACCAGCATCCAGGCGGTGTCGCCGGTGTTGAGCACCGGTTTGACGTCGGGGGGGGTAGCGGGAACTGCCGCGGCAGGCGCGGCAGCGGTCACGGCGGGGGCCGCAACCGCCGGGGCCGCTGCCTGTGCCGGGGCCTTTGCCTCTTCGGCCATTACCGCAAGCGGTGTGAGAATGGTAAAGGCGGCCAGGGTCAGGATTGCGCAGAGATGTTTCAGGGTGCGCCGATGGGCAGGGACTTTGTAACGGGCTTCGGTACCCTTACGAGGAGAGATACAACTCTGTACCATGATAAAACCTCCAAAGTAGTTTGTCCGCATAACGGAATATTTTTGTTAGACTGCGTCGTTGCCTTTTTCGCCGGTCCGAATCCTTATGGCTTCCTCCAATGGGATAACGAAAATCTTGCCATCGCCGATCCTCCCCGTCTTGGCTGAAGTCTCGATTGTCTCGATAACCTTGCCGACCAGTTCGTCCGCGATGACGATCTCAAGCTTGATTTTGGGAATAAAGTCCACCACGTATTCGGCGCCCCGGTAGAGTTCGGTATGCCCTTTTTGCCTGCCATACCCCTTGACTTCCGATACGGTGATACCCTCGATGCCGATGTCGTTGAGCGCGTCTTTTACTTCGTCCAGTTTGAATGGTTTTATGATTGCCTCGACAAGCTTCATTGCTTACCTCCATTATTTTCTGGTTTAATGTTTCAACAGCGTACGCCCCATGCCTAGCACAGGACGTGCCACACCAAAATTAAACAGTATAATCAGCATGTTGCAAATAATGGCGCCATACAAAGACCACTCCACCTGCCCACGTTTACGGCAGGACGCCGAAAAATGCGGCAGCGGCAACTGGAAATGGTTACCGGTTGTGCACTGTCGGTGAACGGTGGAGAGGCTCTCCTCAGGAAAAGGGCGTCCTTCTCTGATTGAAGTCCGGATACGCCTCAACCCCCACTTCATAACGGTCGAGGCCTTCGAGTTCGACTTCCGCGGGTACTCTGAGCGGTACGATCTTGTTCAGCAGCTTGAAGAAGGCGTACATCAGGACAAACACAAAGACGAAGTTCACGGCCACGCCGACAACCTCCGCCAGGAGCTGTGAAGCGTTGCCGTAAAACAGCCCCTTTACCGTGCCGGGAACGTTGTTCAGGCCGTCACCATAGGTGCCGTCGGCAAAAAGTCCGAGCCCGACAAGTCCCCAGGCGCCGCACACACCGTGGACCGACACGGCTCCCACGGGATCGTCCACCTTCAGTTTACGTTCAACGAAAAAGACACTCACGCAGCACAGCACCCCGGCAATAAGCCCGATCAGTACCGCTCCGACCGTATTCACGAATGCGCACGGCGCTGTTATGGCAACGAGTCCGGCCAAGAGCCCGTTGGCGCACATGGAGAGATCCGGCTTGCCGTACAAGACCCACATGTAGACCATTGCCGAGAAGGAGGCGGCAACGGATGCGAGCATGGTATTTACCGCGATCACCCCGATTCTCAAATCAGTGCCGGCAAGGGTCGAGCCAGGATTGAAGCCGAACCACCCGAAGAAGAGCACCAGACACCCGACGACAGCCATCGGGATATGGTGCCCCGGTATGGCGTTGGGCGTTCCGTCTTTTTTGTATTTGCCGATTCGCGGTCCAAGGACCATGGTCCCCGCCAGCGCCGAAACGCCCCCGACCATGTGAACCACGGACGAGCCGGCGAAATCGACGACCCCGTGGCCCAGACCGAAATTCTTGCCCAGCTGTGACAACCAGCCGCCCCCCCACACCCAGTTTGCGTAGAGCGGATAGGTGACCATGGAGATGAAAAAACCGTAGATGACGAATGACTTGAAGGTCCAGCGTTCGGCCATGGCCCCCGTCGGTATGGTGGCAGCCGTATCCATGAAGACCACCTGGAACAGAAAGAGCGTGATGATCGAGGCATCATAGCCCACGCCGGAGAGGAAAAACCCCTTTGTGCCGAACAGCCCGAACTCTCTTCCAAAAAGATGCGCGACAACCTCGCCGTTCAACAGCCCCGTGCCACCGGCAAGGGGTACGGCTCCGACGCCTCCCATCTGGAGGGCAAAACCCATGATCCAGTATCCGAGCACCCCGAAGACAAAGATCATAAGGTTCATTGCCATGGTATGGGCGGCATTCTTTGCCCTCGTAAAACCGGTCTCCACCATGGCAAAGCCGGCCTGCATGAAAAACACGAGAAAACCGCAGGCCAGGGTCCAGATAAAATTCAGGGCGATCCTGTTGTGGCCGATGACATCGGCCAATTTCAGGGCAAGCGGCTCGCTTGTCGTCGATCTCTTCATGTCGTCCGTTGTCGGCCCATTGGCCGATGCCCCGACAACATCCGCCGCCCCGCCGGTATTCGCGCCCGAGGGGTCGGGCTTGAGTCCCGGCGCGGCAGGCACGGCAAGGGCCGGAGTTGCTGCGGGAGGCGGTATGGAAGCAGTGGCCGCCCCGGCCGGAGCCGGCTTCCGCACCGGCGTGTCATCCGAGAAGACAACGGTGGCAAGCCCCAGTACCACCGGCAAAACGCAGATGGCGCTCAAATGTTTCCTGAGAATGCCTTTCACTGTTTTCTCTCCTTCCTGTTCGCTTGTAGTTAAGTATAGATGAAAAAAGGCGCTCTTCACCCTGCGATGAAGAGGCGCCTTTGCCTTGCTGGTACGCATACTTGAGGACACATCCCCGTGCCCTGATTTGGAAGTGGGGTCGGGGCTAGCCGTGGCCCGCCTGGATTACCGCGCCACCCACGACGATGATGGCCAGACCGACCCAGGTTGTGGGAGGGATCGATTCCCTGAAGATAAAACGGCCCGTCAGGACGCTCACCACCGCAAAGACGGCAACGTAGACCCCAAGCAGCCGCGAGAAGTCCCATTTGACCGTGTTTACCACCACGCCATAGCAACCAAGCGTCACAAACCCGAGGATGACGAACCAGACGATGCCGCCGCGCAGCCCGCGCCTGATGACGGCATCACCGCCGACCTCCAGGATCGCTGCCGCGATAAAGATCACCCATGCCAATAGTGTCATCCTTCACCTTTTCCTTGTTTATTCGTATTTAGAAACCAAGGTGACGTTTGTTGATTGTCATCTGTGAATGAGAAAAGCAATTAATGTGCCGGCCCCCGCTTGATGATCAGCCAGAGCAACAGGCCGAGGACGACAAGAGCGATCGTGACTCCCAACACTATCCAGCGCACATTGCTTCCTCCGCCAGTCAGCGCCGTGGGCGCCCGAAGCCGCTCGCACCGTCCGGTCAACTGCACGGTTCCCGGATCGTCCAACTCCGCCTTCATGGCGGCGGCGTTCGGATAGCGCTTCCCGGGTTCGCGCTCCATGGCGTGCAGGATGATCTCCTCGACCTGCGGCGAGACGTTCGGATTCCGTTTCCGCGGGGCCACCGGATCGCCGGTGACGCGGGCGTTCATGACCACGAAGAGATTCTCGCCTTCGAAGGGTGTTTCGCCGACCACCATTTCGTAGAGCATGGCGCCCAGGCTGTAGATATCGGTCCGTTCATCGCCCCGTTTGCCCTTGATCTGTTCCGGGGCCATGTAATCGGGCGTGCCCACGGCCGGAGAAAAACCGGCAAAGGTGATCCGCCTTCCCTCCTGGGACTTGGCTATGCCGAAGTCCATGATCCGAATCGTGCCGTCGTAGCAGATCATGATGTTCTGCGGCTTGAGATCGCGATGGATGACGCCGCGCTCGTGCATGTACGCCAAAGCCTCGCAGAGACGGCTGGCAAACTTGAGCGCGTCCTTTTCCGGCATCGGCCGCATGCTGTTCAAGAGGTGTGCCAGCGTATAGCCACGCAGATACTCGGTCACGATGTAGGGGCGGCTCCGGTGTTCCCCCTCATCCTCGGGGATGAACCGCAGGATGTAGGGGTGACTCAGGCGGTTCCCGATCTCCTCCTCGCGCTGGAAGCGCGAATAGAAGCCAGGGTCGCTCTCGAACTCCATGAACGGCACCTTCACGGCCACGGTTTCCTTGGTCTTCAGGTCGGTTGCCTTGAAGATGGTGGCCATGCCGCTGCGGCTGATGGTCTCGGTGATAAAGAAACGGTTGTCGAGGGTTTTCCCCGGCTGGGGTTCGTACCCGGTCGGCGGCGTCGCTGCCGGCTCGTGGTACATGGGGACGCCCCGGTAATACGAGAACTTTTCCACCTCGTTGATGAGCAGAACCTGCACGGAAAGATTGTCGTCGGTGCCGCGCTGTTCGGCCAGGGCCACGAGTTGACGACACGCCTGGGCCGGGGAGAGGCGCGACACGATATCCGCGATCTCGCTGTCGGCGACATAGGCATACAGGCCGTCGGAACAAAGCACCACCCGGTCCCCCTTGAACGCGGTGGAACTCTCCACATCGACCCGGACCACCGGCTCCTGCCCGACACTGCGGGTCAGGATATTGCGGTGATCGCTGGTCTTGGCGTCCTGTTCGGAGATCAGTCCGAACTTCTGCTGCATGCCGACGTAGGAGTGATCCGTGGACAATTGTTTAATCTCGCCCTTGCGGACCAGATAGACCCGCGAGTCACCCACGTTCCCCACCACGACCTCGTCGTTGCGCAACACGGCGATGCACAGGGTGGTCGCCATGCGGGACCTGCCGTGCTCCTCCATCCCCTTGTCGTACACCGCCAGGTTGGCCGCGTTGAACATCTGGGCGATCAACTGTTGCGGGGTCCTGTCCTCTTCAGGGGCCTCGCGGAAGGTGGCCAGCGCAGTCTCCACCGCCATGCGGCTGGCAACCTCACCACGGTCCAGGCCGCCCACACCGTCGGCCAGCACCGCCACCGCGCCGCGGCTGCGCTTCTCGTCCAGGGTTTGGGGCTGCCAGAAGCCCACGTAATCCTCGTTATGCTCCCGGACCGGTCCGGGTGATGAAAGTTCAGCGTAGGTCAGTTCCATGGTAAAAACTCTTTAACACCATTGTTATCGAATTGAAAGGCCTGTGTGAAAAACAGGGCGGTCACCCGCGAGTGAACCGCCCCGGCTTGCTTCCGATTGCGTAGGGGCGGCGCTTGCTCCGCCCTGGGCGCGGCAAGCAGCGCCCCTACATCAAGGTTCTGTTGTTAGACCGAGGCAGGCTTGCTGCTGAGCAATATCTCCTTGCCCTTGGCCTTGCTGGACTTGAGGAAATAGATGGCCCCGTAAATGCCCCACACCGCGACGACCCCCAGGGCGATGTACGGCTCCTTCCAACTCATGCCCGAGACCATGAACGGCCCGATCAGGTAGAAGAGCATGCAGGCCAGGTTGGCCAGAAGGCCCAGGACCGGGATAACCACGTGTTTGAAGCCGTTGAAGGTGTGATGCTCCTTGAAGGCAACCATGGCGATCCAGCAGGTGATCATGTAGAGCAGGAACGTGCCGAAGTTGCTGATCAGGGTGACGATGACCAGGGTGTTGGGAAGCTTGGTGTACGCCTCGGGGGCGAAGATGCCGATGCTGTACCAGAAGTTGTGCTTGTCCAGGGCTGCGGGCGCGGTTGACTGGCCGCCCAGGTACACCGTCACCGTGATGATGCCGATGATGGCCGAGATCACGGCCAGGGTCCAGATCGCCTTGTGGGGGGACATGGTCTTGCCGTGGAGCAGGCCGAAGTGTGACGGCACCTCCTCGTCGCGCCCCATGGCATAGGTGACCCGGGCGCCGGTGGAGAGGCAGGAGAGGGTGGTGCCGATCAGCGCCAGGAAAACGGTGAAGGCCTGGACCAGCATGAAGGCCTTGCCGGCAGCGGCGCTGCCGAACAGCCAGGTACCGGCGATGACCATCATGTCGCCGATGGGTGCGCCCGAGGCCCCGGCATTCGGGATGGTGTAGCCGTTGTTCAGCATGTAGCCCGCGGCGAAATACTCGATCAGGTAGCAGACCGCGCCCTGGATCACCAGGGAGAGCAGCACCGCCCGGGGGATGTCCTTCTTGGGATTCTTGGCCTCTTCACCCATGGCGGTAACGGACTCGAAACCGACCAGGATCAGGATGGCGATGGCCGCCTGGATGAAGATGAAGCTGAAGCCGTGGGGGGCAACCACGGAGCTTGCCGTTGCGTGGTAGTTGAACGTCTCGACCCCCTTGTCGTCCTTGGTGATCGCACCATCCTTATAGTCAATCGTAAATGGCGCGGCCTGTTTGAGATCCTTTACCGGCTTGCCGTCCTTGTCCGCGGCGATCGGGTCCCCGGTCTTTTCGTCCTTCATGTCCTGCATCTGGTAGACCGGTTTGCCGTCCTTGCCGCGCACGGGCCTGCCTCTCTCGATGAAATTTCTGATATTCCCATCCTTATGCCTCAGCATGTATTCCACCTGGAAAGACCTGTTTT